>NZ_JAAGNI010000378.1 GCF_010550605.1 Streptomyces sp. SID9727 | reverse complement strand
CTCGCGCTGCTGGGCGCACTCGGGCTCCCGGCGGAAACGGCGGTGCGGCTCCCCGCCCGCCTGTCCGGCGGCGAACTCCGGCGCGCGGCCTCGGCCCGCGCGGTTCTCGCCCGCCCCCGGGTCCCGGTGTGCGACGAGATCACCTCCGGGCTCGATCCGCTCTCCCGGGACGGGGTTCTCGGCCTGCTCGGCGGGCTGCTGCGCTCGGGGCACCCCGGCGCGCTGGTCCTGATCACCCATGACCTGGGGAGCGCCGCCCGGGCCGACCCCATCGCCGTGATGGAGCACGGCCGGGTCGTGGAGGCGGGGCCTCCGGGGCGGGTGCTAGACGCCCCGGAGCACCCGTGCGTCCGGGAACCCGTGGCAGCGGACCGGTCGTCCGGTGCGGCCGGCCGACGTGTCCGGGGCGGCGTCTCAGCCGCCCGCGCTCCTCAGCGCCTCGATGAGGAGCAGCGCGATGTCGTCGCTGCCCGGTGTGACGTCCTTCGCGTACTGGACCAGGCGGTCGGCGACGGCCTCCATCGGGGAGCCGGTGTGCAGGCCGAACTGGTCGGCCAGCGCCGCCGTGGACCGGTCGAGATCGGTGCCCGGCACCTCCACGAGCCCGTCCGTGTACAGCGCGAGCGCGGCCCCCGGCGGCAGCGGGACCTCGGTCGTCGGGTAGCGGGCGTCCCGGTCGATGCCGAGCAGCAGACCGGGCGGCAGCCGCAGTACCTCCGTCTTCCCGCCGGGATGGCGCAGCAGCGGCGGCGGGTGGCCGGCCGTGGCCAGCAGGGCGCGGTGGCCCGCCAGGTCCAGGTGGACGTAGAGGCAGCTGGTGAACAGGTCGGCGTCGAGGTCGGCGAGCAGCCGGTTGGTGCGCGCCAGGACCTCGGCGGGCGGTGCGCCGGCGGAGGCGTGCACCGCCGTGCGTACCTGTCCCATGAGCGCGGCGGCCGTCACGTTGTGGCCCTGCACGTCGCCGATGGCCGCGGCGGCCGTGGTGGCGTCGAGCGGGATGACGTCGTAGAAGTCGCCGCCGATGCCCATGCCCCGGGTGGCGGGGAGATAGCGGGCGGCCACGTCGAGTCCGCCGATCCGGGGCAGGGTGTGGGGGAGCAGATGGGCCTGGAGGCTGTGGGCCAGCCGCTCCTTGGTGTCGTAGAGGCGGGCCCGGTCCAGCGCCTGGGCGATGAGCCCGGCGATCGAGGTGAGGAGCGCCCGCTCCTCCGGCTCGAAGGGGCGCGTGCGGTCGTATCCGAACACCAGGGTGCCGACCGGGCGCCCGGAGGCGAACAGGGGCAGGAACGCCCACGCGGCCAGGCCCTCCTGGAGCGAGGCGGGCGGGAAGGCGCGGCTGAATTCGTCAAAGGTCCGGTAGAAGGCGGGCACGCCGGTGCTGAGCACGTGCGCGACGGGGGCGCCGGACGTCAGGGGCGCGCCCTCGAAGCACTCCATCAGCTCGTCGCTGAAGCCCCGGTGCCCCTCGATGCGCAGCCGCCCCTCGGCCACGGTCAGCACGGCGAGCGCCTGGATGCGGAAGGCGGGCACCAGCTGTTCGGCGATCAGCTCGACCACGTCCTGGATGCCCACGGCCTCGGTCAGCGTCGCGGCCAGGTGCATCAGGTGGTAGAGGGCGACGGCGCGTCCCGGGGCGCTCGGCGAGGCGACGGCACCCGTGGCGGTGGGGAGCGCCGAGGCGTGCGGGCCGGTGACCGGGGTGATGTACACGCTGATGCCGGACGCGTCGGGGTAGAGGCGGAAGGACAGCCACTGGTCCGGAGGCCGCAGGGCGACGAAGGACATCGGTTCGCGGCTGATGATCGCGCCCCGGTACTGGTCCTCGAAGAGCGGATCGGCCATCCAGCGCAGCGACTCCCACGGCAGCGTCCCCACCAGGTCCTCGACGCGCCCCCCGACCAGGTCGGCACCGGTCTCCGTGAGGTAGGTGATCCTCCCGTTCATGTCGAGCGTGCAGCAGCCGCCCGGCAGCCGGCCCACGAAGTCCGCCGCGGCGACCGCCTCGGTGTGGGCGGGCGGCGGAGCGGTGACCGGGGGCAGCACCCGCGGGCCCGTGCCGGCGTCCACCGGGCGGCCCCCCTCCCGCGCCTCGCGGAGCACCCGCGCGGCGTCGCGGCAGCGGTGGCCGACCGCCGCACGCTCCTGCGGCGTCAGCTGCGCCGGGTGGGAGCCGGGCCACAGCAGGACGAGTCCGCCGTGCACCCCGGATTCGTCGGCGACGGGCGCGGCGGCCAGCGCGAACCGGTACGGCAGGACGAGCGCGGGGCGCGGATACCGCCTGGCCAGCTCCTCCTGACTGCCCAGCCACACCAGATGCCCGTCCTTCACCGCGTCGGACACCGGCATCGGTGCGGAGAGCGGCACCCGGAGCCAGGGATCCGCGATCTCCGCCGGAATGCCGGCGAGCACGGCCAGCCGGAGCGTCGAACCGCCGGGCGGCAGCAGGTAGAGCATCGCCACGGCGGCGCCCGTCTCCCGCACAGCACACGTCACCGCCGCGTCCAGCCGCTCTTCCGCCGATTCCATGGCGGATCCGACATTGCCCATAAACGGACAATACGCCCACGCCTCGTGCCGGACACCGCGATGGCGCCCGGCCCGACGCGCTTCCCGCCGCCCGCCCGGCCGGTCAGCCCGCCGCCGCTTCCCGGCTGATCCGCTCGAACCGTGCCCCCATCTCCGCGGCCAGCGCCTGGGCGGCCGACAAGGGGCGGACCATCACCACGAGGTCGTCGATCAGGCCCTCGTCATTCAGGTGCAGGAAGTCGCAACCGGTGATCTCCCGGTCGCCGACCTTCGCGGTGAAGACGAGTGCGTGGTCCCGCCCGTCGGGGCTCGCCATCTCCCGTACGTAGCGGAAGTCCCCGAACACCTCCGAGACGGCCCGCAGGATCGCGGCCGTGACCGGTTTTCCCGCGTAGGGCTTGAACGCCACCGGGCTGGTGAAGACGACGTCATCGGCCAGTGCGGCCTCGGCCGCCGCCAGGTCGTGCGCCTCGACCGCCTCGCGGAAAGCGAGCATCCCAGCCTCCATAGTCAATTTGTTGAATAGGTGCGAACGACATTAATCACATGGGTGCTAGCGTGTCCAGATGTCCCTCAAGTACGCGGTCCTGGCAGCCTTGCTCGAAGGCGAGGCGTCCGGATACGACCTGGCGAAGGTCTTCGACGTGTCGGTGGCGAACTTCTGGTCGGCCACCCCCCAGCAGCTCTACCGGGACCTGGACCGGCTCGCCGAGGACGGTCTGATCGAGGCGCGTGTGGTCGAGCAGGTGCGCCGGCCGAACAAGCGGCTCTTCACGCTGACACAGGCCGGCCGCGACACGCTCGGCGCGTTCACCGCCGAGGCGCCCCGGCCCACGGCGATCCGGGACGAACTGCTCGTGATGATCCAGGCCGTGGACGTGGGCGACCCCGGCGCGGTACGCGCCTCGGTCGAGGAGCGCATGGAGTGGGCGCGCGCCAAGCTCGCCCGCTACGAACGGCTTCGCCTGCGCCTGCTCGACGGCCGCGACGAGGCGGCGTTCCTCGCGGAGACCGACCGGGTCGGCCCCTATCTCACCCTGATGCGCGGCCGGTCCTTCGAGGAGGAGAACCTGTGCTGGTGCGGGCGCGTGCTGGAGGTCCTGGAACTCCGTTCGCACGCCCGGACGATGGGCGGCGCGACGCGGTCCGAAGACGTTGTCGGACCTCACCGCTAGGGTCCGGCCATGACTGATTTCGTACTGGTGGCAGGTGCCTGGCTGGACGAGTCCGCGTGGGACGAGGTGGTGCCGGCGCTTCGCGCGGCCGGACACGGCGCCCACCCGCTGACCCTGTCCGGACTCGGCGGGAAGCGGGAGCGGCCGGTCGGCCGGCAGACCCATGTGACCGACATCGTCGCGGAAGTGGAACGCCTGGACCTGCGCGACGTCGTCCTGGTCGGCCACAGCTACTCCGGAATCCCGGTGGGACAGGCCGCCGAGCGTCTGGGCGACCGGACGGCCCGAGTCGTCTTCGTGGACGCCTCCGTCCCCGCCGACGGCGAGTCGTTCGTCTCCGCGTGGTGGCAGGGGCCGGCCGCGCTCCAGGGGCAGCTCGACGCGAACGGCGGCCTCTGGGCCGTACCGGAAGCCGATGAGTTCGAGGACCAGGAGCTGACCGGCGAGCAGATCGCACGGTTCCGGAAGGGCGCGACGCCCCACCCCGGCGCCGCCCTGGCCGATCCGGCCGTCCTGGACCGCCCGCTCGCCGAGCTGCCGGCGACGTACGTCAAGTGCCTCCTCGACGGACCGGAGCCGGGCGAGGACGTGGCCCGGCTGCTGACGAGCGAGCGGTGGGAGCTGATCACCATGGACACCGGCCACTGGCCGATGTTCTCCCGCCCGGACGAACTGGCCGCCGTTCTCGACAAGGCCGCCGCCGCCTCCTGACCCGTGGGCGCGGCGGCCCCCCGATCGGACGGCCCGGACGCGCGCGTCCCGGCCGTGCGGGCTGCAATGGACGGGTGACCGCGCCCCCCGACGACTGCCTCGCGCGCAATGACTGGGTCTGCGGCGCCTACCTCAGCACCCGGCGCCACATCCTCTGGGAAGCGGCGTTGCAACATGTGCAGCTCACCGCGGTGTCCGTGCTCATCGGCCTCGTCCTCGCCCTGCCGCTCGCCCTCGCCGCCCGCCGCTGGCACTGGGCCGCCGGGCCCGTGCTCGGCGTGACGACGATCCTGTACACGATCCCGTCGCTCGCCATGTTCTCGCTGCTGCTGCCGGTGTACGGACTCTCCGCCTCGCTCGTCGTCGCCGGACTCGTCCTGTACTCGCTGACCCTGCTCGTACGCAACATCCTCGCCGGGCTGCGCGCCGTACCCGAGGACACCCGGCAGGCCGCCCGCGGCATGGGCTACGGCCCCGTACGGCTGCTCGTCGCGGTGGAACTCCCGCTCGCCCTGCCCGCCGCCATGGCCGGGCTGCGCATCGCGACCGTCTCCGCGGTCTCCCTGGTCACCATCGGCGCCATCGTCGGCTACGGCGGCCTCGGCAACCTCATCTACGCCGGGATGAACACCTACTTCAAGGCCCAGGTGCTCACCGCGTCCGTCCTCTGCGTCGTCATCGCGGTCGCCGCCGACCTGCTCCTCCTGCTGCTGCAACGCCTGCTCACCCCGTGGACGAGGAGCCGGTCGTGAACACCCTGGCGGACGCCTGGTCCTGGCTCACCACCACCGCGCACTGGCACGGCCAGGACGGCATCTGGGCCCGGCTCGGCCAGCACCTCTACCTCACCGTCGTCTGCCTTCTGGTCAGCTGTCTCATCGCGCTGCCCGTCGCCCTGTTTCTCGGCCACATCGGCAAGGGCGGCGCGCTCGCCGTCAACATCTCCAACGTCGGGCGCGCCGTGCCCACCTTCGCCGTCCTGGTGCTCCTCCTGCTCACCCCGGTCGGCCGCTGGGGGGAGGGCCCGACCATCGTGGCGCTCGTCCTGTTCGCCGTGCCCCCGCTGCTCACCAACGCCTACGTCGGCATGCGCGAGGTCGACCAGGACGTCGTCCGGGCCGCCCGGGGCATGGGCATGACGGGCCGCCAACTGCTCCTCCAGGTCGAGGTGCCACTCGCCCTGCCCCTCATCCTCACCGGAGTGCGCATCGCCGCCGTCCAGCTCGTCGCCACGGCCACCATCGCGGCCCTCGCGGGCGGCGGAGGGCTCGGGCGCATCATCACCGCCGGGTTCAACCTCGCCTCCACCCCGCAGGTGGTCGCCGGAGCGGTCCTGGTCGCCGCGTTCGCTCTGGTCGTCGAGGGGGTCTTCGAGGCGGCCCAGCGGTTCGCACCGCGGCGGTTCGGGCTGCGCGCGGCGGAGGAGCCCGCGTGAGGGCCGGAGCCCGCCTCCGGACGGGCCGCCCGCTCGCCGCGCTCCTGCTGCTGGCGGCCACCGCCTGCACCACCGGCCCGACGCTGGAGAACCAGGGCGCGGTCACCGCCCCGCCCGGCGACAGCAAGCACCTGACCATCGGCTCAGCCGGGTTCACCGAGAGCGACCTCCTCGCCCAGATGTACGCCCTGCTGCTGGACCGCGCCGGATACTCCACCAAGATCATCTCCGTCACCAACCGGGAGATCTACGAACCCGCCCTCGAGAACGGCCAGATCGACGTGGTCCCCGAATACGCGGCCACCTTCGCCGACTGGCTCAATGCCAAGGAGCACGGCGCCGACGCCGCCCCCGTCGGCTCGCCCGACCTCGCCGCCACCATGAAGGCCCTGCGCGCCCTGGCCGCACCGCGCGGGCTCACCGTCCTCGACCCCGGAAGGGCCGTCGACCAGAACGCCTTCGCCGTCACCGCCGCCTACGCCCGCGAGCACCACCTGAAGACGCTCGGCGACCTCGGCCGCTCGGGACTGCCCGTACGCCTCGCGGCCGGCGACGAGTGCGTCCAGCGCCCGTACTGCGCGCCCGGCCTCAAGAAGACGTACGGCATCGACATCACCGCCGTCGACCCCAAGGGCGTCGGCACCACGCAGGCCAAGCAAGCCGTGCAGAGCGGCCGCGACCAGATGGTGCTGACCACCACCACCGACGCCACGCTGGACGACTTCGGTCTCGTCCTCCTCGCCGACGACAAGCACCTGCAGAACGCCGACTACCTCGTCCCCGTCGTCAACCGGGCCCGCGCCGGCGGCGAAGGCGTGCGCAAGGCCCTCGGCAAGCTGAACACCGTCCTCACCACCGCAGACCTGGCCCGGCTCAACGAACAGGTGGACAGCCGGCGACGGCTCCCCGAGGACGTGGCCCGCGCCTATCTGCGCTCCGAGCACCTGCTCCCCGGCGAGAAGGACTGAGACCGCGGAGCCGCCCGGCGTGGACCGATGAATCCGCGCCGCCGCACCGGTCAGTATGTCGACACCACCCACCGGAGAAGGCGGAGCGATGAGCACCCTGCGCGAAGTACTCGACCAACAGGTCCGCGACGGATCGGTCCCCGGCGCCGTGGGCCTCGTGGCGCGCGGCGGTCACGCGGACGTGGTGGCGGCGGGCGGCGCGGGCACGGACGACGGCGCGCCGATGGCCCGGGACTCGGTCTTCCGGATCGCCTCGCTCACCAAGCCGGTCACGGCCGCCGCGGCCATGATGCTGGTCGAGGACGGGCGGATCGCGCTGGCCGACCCGGTCGCCCCCTGGCTGCCCGAGCTGGCGGCACCCGTCGTCGTGCGCACCCCGGACGGCCCGGCGGACGACGTGGTCCCGGCGTCCCGCCCCATCACCCTCCTCGACCTCATGACGTCGCGCGCCGGGTACGGATTCCCGTCCGACTTCTCGCTGCCCGCCGTCCGCCTCCTCTTCGGCGAGCTGAAGCAGGGCTCGCCGCTGCAGCGCGGCGTCCTTCCCCCGGACGCCTGGATGGAGACGCTCGCGCGCATCCCACTGCTCTCCCAGCCGGGCCAGGAGTGGCTGTACAACACCTGCTCCGACATCCTGGGCGTGCTCATCGCCCGGGTCGCCGGGCAGTCGCTGCCGGAGTTCCTCGCCGAGCGGATCTTCGCCCCGCTCGGCATGAGGGACACCGGCTTCGCGGTCCCGGCGGACAAGCTCGGCCGCTTCACCGCGCTGTACAGGCCCACCGCGGACGGCGGGCTGGAGCTGATCGACACCCCGGCCGGGCAGTGGAGCGGCATGCCGGACTTCCCGTCCGGCGCCGGCGGCCTGGTCTCCACCGCGGACGACCTGTACGCCTTCGCCCGCATGCTGCTCGACGAGGGCACAGTAGGCGGCAAGAGCCTGCTGACGTCCGCATCGGTGCGGCAGATGACGACGGACCACCTGACCCCCGCGCAGCGCGAGGCGAGCGGGCTGTTCACCGAGGGACAGGGCTGGGGCTTCGGCGGCTCGGTGGACATCGACAGGACCGCCCCGTGGAACGTGCCGGGACGCTACGGCTGGGTCGGCGGCACCGGCACCACGGCGCACATCGTCCCGGCCACGGGCACAGTCGCGATCATGCTCACCCAGGTGGAACTGACCGGCCCCACTCCGCCGCGGTCGATGCGCGACTTCTGGCAGTACGCCGCGGCCGCCTGACCGGCCACCGGGGCGCGTCCTCAGGCATCCGCCACCGAGTCGAACCCCACCTCGTCGCGCCCCACGCCCTGCGCGTCCGCGTCCACCGAACGCCGCAGGGCCTCGTGGAGCTTCGCCGGGGTCAGCACCCCGAGGAACCGCGCCCCGTCCAGGACCGCGATCCACCCCGCGTCCCGCTGGAGCATCTCGCTGAACGCCCGCTTCAACGGCGCGCCCACCGGCACCCAGGCGTCCATCCGGCGGGCCAGCTCGCCCACCGTGCCCTGGTCCCCGGCGATCCGCAGCGCGTCCGCCGCCACCCAGCCGTGCAGCTCGCCCGCCCCGTTCAGCACGACCGCCCAGCGCGCGCCGGCCGCGCCGAGGCGGGCCGCCGCCACCCCCGCCGGTTCGTCCAGGCGGGCCACCGGCGGCTGCTCCAGGTCGGCCGGTTCGATCGCGGTGACCGACAGCCGCTTCAGCCCCCGGTCAGCGCCGACGAACTCCGCCACGTACGGGGTCGCGGGCGCGCCGAGCACCGCGGCCGGGGTGTCGAACTGCTCGATGCGCCCCTGCCCGTACACCGCGATCCGGTCACCCATCCGCACCGCCTCCTCGATGTCGTGGGTGACCATCAGAACCGTCTTCCTCACCCTCGACTGGAGCTTGAGGAATTCGTTCTGCAGCCGCTCGCGCACCACCGGGTCCACCGCGCCGAACGGCTCGTCCATCAGGAGCACCGGCGGGTCGGCGGCGAGGGCCCGCGCCACGCCGACGCGCTGGCGCTGGCCACCGGAGAGCTGCGCGGGGTAGCGGGAGCCGTACACCGACGGGTCGAGGCCCACCAGATCCAGCAGCTCGGCCGCCCGCTCCCGGGCCCTGGAGCGCTTCCAGCCGACGAGCGCCGGCACGGTCGCGGTGTTGTCGAGGACCGTCCGGTGCGGGAAGAGCCCCACCTGCTGGATGACGTAGCCGATGCCCCGCCGCAGCTTCACCGGGTCGGTCGTCATGATGTCCCTGCCGTCCACCAGGATGCGGCCCGAGGTGGGTTCGATCAGCCGGTTCACCATCATCATCGTGGTCGTCTTGCCGCAGCCCGAAGGGCCCACCAGGGTGACCAGTTCTCCCTCGGCGACCTCGAACGACAGCGCGTCCACCGCGGTCGTGCCGTCCGGATAGACCTTGCCGACCTGCTCGAACCGGATCATGAGAGCACCGTAGGAGTCCGGTGTCCAAGCCGCACACGGGCCGCGACCGTCCGGGGCACACCGGTGTGCTGAACTGTCCGGGAACCGTCCGATCCAGGAGCACCCTTGAACAGCTACCGGCAGCCCGGCCTCGTCCTCACCGATCACCGCTTCGCCGTCCCGCTCGACCACGCCGACCCCGGCGGTGAGCAGATCGAGGTCTTCGGCCGGGAAGTGGTGGCCGCGTCCAAGGCCGGCCAGGAGCTGCCCTGGCTGCTGTATCTGGAGGGCGGTCCCGGCTTCGGTGCCCGGCGCTTCACCGGCGCGGAGGCATGGCTCGGGCGGGCGGTGCGGGAGTTCCGGGTGCTCCTGCTCGACCAGCGCGGTACCGGTCTGTCCACCCCGGCCAACCGGCAGACCCTGCCGCTGCGGGGCGGGCCGCGCGAGCAGGCCGACTACCTCGGCCACTTCCGCGCGGACAGCATCGTGCGGGACTGCGAGTTCATCCGCCGGAGGCTGACCGACGGCGCGCCCTGGACCGTTCTCGGCCAGTCCTTCGGCGGCTTCTGCGCCGTCCGCTACCTCTCGGCCGCCCCCGAGGGTCTGAACACCGTCCTGATCACCGGCGGTCTGCCGTCCCTCGACGCCCACGCGGACGACGTCTACCGGGCCGCGTACCCCCGCGTCGAACGCAAGGTCGCCGCGCACTACGCCCGCTACCCGCAGGACGTCGAACGCGCCCGGGAGATCACCGCTCACCTCGCGGAGCACCGCCCCGAGAGCGCCGGGCACCGGCTGACGCCCGAGAGCTTCCAGTCCCTCGGCATCATGCTCGGCGGCGGCAGCGGCAGCCACCAGCTGCACTACCTCCTGGAGAACGCCTTCGTCCGCACCCCGCACGGCACCGAGCTCTCCGACACCTTCCAGGAGGCGATGCGCGCGGCGACCTCCTTCGCCGGACACCCCCTGTACGCCCTCATGCACGAGGCCATCTACGGCCAGGGCGGGCGCCCCACGGACTGGGCCGCCGAGCGGGTACGGGCCGAGTTCCCGCGGTTCGACGCTGCGGCAGCCCTCGCGGGCGACGGACCGGTCCTGTTCACGGGCGAGTCCATCCACCCGTGGCACTTCGAGGTGGACCCCGCACTGCGCCCGCTGCGCGAGGCCGCCGAGCTCCTCGCCGCCCGCGCCGACTGGGAGCCGCTGTACGACCCCGAGCGCCTGGCCGCCAACGAGGTCCCGGTGGCCGCCGCCGTCTACCACGACGACATGTACGTGGACACCGCCCACGCGCTGCGCACCGCCGCCGCGATCCGGGGGCTGCGCACCTGGGTGACCGACGAGTTCGAGCACGACGGGCTGCGCGCGGGCGGACCCCGGGTACTGGACCGGCTGCTCGCGCTGGTCCGCGACGAGGTCTGACGCACACCGTCCGGGGCCGGCCGCAGGGGACCGGCCCCGCGAGGTCTCAGCCCTGGAGGGCGTCCAGCGTCGCGTTCAGGCTCGGTGCCGAGCGGGGCGCGCGGTTGTGCGGGAGCTTCGACAGCGCCGCCGCCATTCCGCAGGTGTTGGTGACGGCGGAGAAGACGAGGCCGGAGCCGACACCGGCGGACAGCCAGCGCGCGGCGGGGTACCTGACGCCCGCCAGCAGCCCGGCCACCACGAGCGAGCCGGCCGCCAGCCGGACCTGGCGCTCCATCGGCCAGGTGGCCCGCGCGCCCGCGGGGCGCTCCAGGCCGTGGCCCTCGCTCTCCCAGGCGGAGGTGCCGCCGCTGAGCGTCGCCGCGTCGATGTCGGCCGCGGACAGGATGCCGCAGGCACGCGTGGAGCGGTTGCCCGAGGCGCAGACCATGAGCAGCGCGCCGCGGGCGGAGGCGGACTTGAGCGCGGGCAGCGCCTCGTCGAGCCGGTCGAGGGGTATGTTCAGCGCCCCCGGTACGTGCCCCGCCGCGAACTCACCGGGTGCGCGTACGTCGATCACGGTGAACTCCGTGAGCCGGGCGGCCGCCTGGGCGGGGGAGAGGGATACGGGGCTGGTCACGAGCTGTGTTCCTTTCGTTCACCGGGGTACGGGACAGATCTCGCTCTCTCCTGCCCCGGACGGCCAAGGATACCCCCCTGGGTATCGAAGTCCGTCGTGTCACGGGTCTCACCCCCCGCCTTGCCGGTTAGCCTGCGGATATGACCGAGCAGCTGAAGCCCATGCCCGAGGACTGGCGGCGCGCGCTCGCCGTGGTCGCCCACCCCGACGACCTGGAGTACGGCTGTGCGGCGGCGGTGGCCGGCTGGACCGATGCCGGACGCGAGGTCACGTATCTCCTCGCGACCAGGGGTGAGGCCGGTATCGACACCCTCGAACCGGAGGAGTGCGGACCCCTGCGCGAGCGGGAGCAGCGGGCGAGCGCGGCGGTCGTCGGCGTCTCCCGCGTCGAGTTCCTGGACCACCGGGACGGCGTGGTCGAGTACGGCGTCCCGCTCCGCCGGGACATCGCGGCGGCCATCCGCCGGTACCGTCCCGAGTTGGTGATCACGCTCAACCATCGTGACACCTGGGGCGGTGTCGCATGGAACACGCCCGACCACCGCGCCGTCGGCCGCGCCACGCTCGACGCCGCGGCCGACGCGGGCAACCGCTGGATCTTCCCGGAGCTGGGGGAGCGGGGCCTCGACCCGTGGGACGGGGTGCGCTGGGTGGCTGTGGCCGGATCGTCCACGCCCACCCACGCGGTGGACGCGACCGCGGGCCTGGAGCGGTCCGTGCGGTCCCTCCTGGCCCACCGCACGTACATCGAAGTCCTCACGGACGAGGACCCCGAGACCTACTGCCGCACCTTCCTCGCCGGCAACGCCGAGGCCGCCGCCGAACGCTTCGGCGGGCGCCCCGCGGTCCCGTTCGAGCTCTTCGCCCGGTAGTCGCACAGGGGGGCAGCCGGCCGCAAAACCGCAGGTCCACGCATTGATGTTGTCCAGACCATTGACATGTAAGCGCCAGGATGTTGAATTCAGTCACGTTGTGTTGCGCGACTCTGGTGACTTGAGTGACCAATGGAGGATCTGTGACGCCTCGCCCGCCCCGCATCACCGCACTCACCGCCGCGGCGGCCCTGCTCGCAGGCGGCCTGCTGGCCGCCGGACCGCCCGCGCGGGCGGCCGGCGCCCCGCCCGCACCGGCCAAGGCCCAGGACGTACCCACCATCACCCCGACCCCGCAGTCGGCCGAGCCCCGCCCGGACCGGGTGGTCGTCACCCCCACCGTCACCCTCATCGCCGGCGGGACGGCCGACGGGCCCGCGCTCGACGTGGTGGAGACCGCCCTCCGCGAGGCGGGCGCCCGGCACGTCGTCCGTGCGAAACGCCCCGCCCCCGGCAGACTCACCGTGTACGCCGGTGACGCCGCCGCCCTCGCCGCGCAGAAGCTCGACGGGCCCGCCGCACTGCCCGCCGAGGGGTACGTCCTCGGGATCGGCGCCGGCCGGATCGTCCTCGCCGGCAAGGACACCACCGGCACCTACTACGCGGCGCAGACCCTGCGCCAGGTCCTGCCGCACAGCAAGCATCCGGGCGGCAAGGTCGCCGGACTCGCCGTGCGCGACTGGCCCGGCACCGCGCTGCGCGGCGTCATCGAGGGCTTCTACGGCACCCCCTGGTCGCACGAGGCCCGCCTCGACCAGCTCGACTACTACGGCGAGCACAAGATGAACATCTACGTGTACTCGCCCAAGGACGACGACTACCTCCGGACCAAGTGGCGCGACCCCTACCCCGCCGACCGGCTGGCCGAGATCAAGGACCTCGCCGGCCGGGCGGCCCTGCGGCACGTCGAGTTCACCTACGCCCTCTCACCCGGCCTCTCGGTGTGCTACAGCTCCGACGCGGACGTGAAGGCGCTCGTCGACAAGTTCCAGACGATGTGGGACATCGGCGTCCGCACCTTCGCGGTGCCGCTGGACGACATCAGCTACACCAACTGGAACTGCGACGCCGACAAGGCGAAGTGGGGGACCGGCGGCGGCGCGGCCGGCGCCGCCCAGGCCCATCTGCTCAACCGGGTCAACCGGGAGTTCATCGCCACCCATCCCGGCGCCCAGCCGCTCCAGATGGTCCCGACCGAGTACTACAACGTCAGCGCGTCGGCGTACAAGACGGCCCTGTCCGCACAGCTCGACCCCGATGTGCTGGTCGAGTGGACCGGGGTCGGCGTCGTCGCCCCCACCATGACGGTCGCTCAGGCGGAAGCCGCCCGGAAGGTGTTCGGGCACCCGATCCTGACCTGGGACAACTACCCGGTCAACGACTACGCCACCGACCGGCTGCTGCTCGGCCCCTTCAACGGCCGCGAGAAGGGGCTGCCCGGGCGGCTCGCCGGCATCACCGCCAACCCGATGATCCAGCCGTACGCGTCGAAGCTCTCGCTGTACACCGTCGCGGACTACGCCTGGAACGACGCCGCGTACGACCCGCGCGACTCCTGGGGCAAGGGCATCGAGGAGTACGCGGGCGGCGACGCCCGGACCGCGAAGGCGCTGCGGGCCTTCGCTGACGTCAACTACAGCTCCGCGCTCAACACCGCCAAGGCGCCCGAGCTGTCCGCCGCCTTCGCGCGCTACTGGGAGTCCGGGGACGCGGGGCGGCTCGACTCCGTCCTGGCCTCGCTGGGCGCGGCCCCCGCCCGGCTGCGCGCGGCCCTGCCCGACCGGGGCTTCATCGCCGACTCCGGCCCCTGGCTGGACGCCACCGAGTCCTGGGCGACCGCCACACGAACCGCCCTGCGCATGGTCGAGGCCGCCCGCGCCGGGAAGGGCGCCCAGGCGTGGGAGCTCCGGCAGCAGCTGCCCGCACTGGTGGAGCGCGCCGCCTCGTTCACGTACACCGGGCTCGACGGGCGCAAGGTGCCGGTGCTGGTCGGCGACGGGCAGCTGGACGGGTTCACCGACGCCGCCACCGCCGAGTACGACCGGCTGCTCGGTGTGAGCGGCAGGCCCACGGCCTCGACCAGCCTGGGCACGTACCAGAGCAACACCGTCGCCCGGATGCTCGACGGCGACGACTCCACGTACTTCTGGAGCGACGGGGCGCCCGCGGCCGGGGACCAGCTGACCGTCGACCTCGGCGAGTCCCGGACCATCGGCTCCGTCACGCTCGCCATGGCCAAGCCGGGCAGCGCCGACGACTACCTCCACGAGGGCGTCCTGGAGTACTCGGCGGACGGCGGGAGCTGGCAGAAGCTGACGGACTTCTCCGGCAGGCCCGACGTCACGGCGGCCCCGCCCGCCGGGACGAAGGCGCGCTACGTGCGGGCCCGGGCGACCGCCGGGCAGAGCAGCTGGGTCGTCGTCCGCGAGTTCCGGGTGGCGACCACGGACGGCGCGGTCACCGGCAACCCGCCCGCCGCCACCGGCTCCTCGCTGCGTGCGGCGGCCGACGGCGACCCGGGCACCGTGTACCGGGGCGCGCGAGCGGCCGGGAACGGCGAGTCGCTGGAGGTGGACCTCGTCGCCGCTCGGCCGGTCGGCTCGGTGACGGTGCTGCGGCCGTCCGGCTCCGAGGGCACGGCCGACGTCCAGCTGCGTACGGCGGACGGCGACTGGCACACCGTGGGCGCGCTGACCGGCGCCTACACCGCCCTCGACACCGCGGGGCGCACCGCCGACGCGGTACGCCTGGCCTGGCGGGGCGGAACGACGGCGCCGCAGGTCGCCGAGGTGGTCGTGGGCAAGTAGCCCTCGCGTACGGCCGTGCGCCCGGCGCCCCGCACTCCTCGCGGCGGGACCGGGCGCACGGCCCTGTCCGGGACCGTTGTCCGCAAGCTGTTCCCACAGAGGCAAGCGACCGCTTAGTATGCGGCGGAGCAGTGGTAATGCCGACAGTGTTGTGGAGGCCCCTCATGCAGGCATGGCGAGTGCACCGGAACGGCGAGCCGAGCGAGGTGATGCGGCTGGAGGAGACGGACCGGCCGGTGCCCGGCGACGGGCAGGTGAGCGTCGAGGTGCTCGCGGCGAACATCAACTTCCCGGACGCGCTGCTCTGCCGGGGCCAGTACCAGGTACGGCCTCCGCTGCCGTTCACCCCGGGCGTCGAGATCTGCGGCCGCACCGAGGACGGGCGCCGGGTGCTCGCCACCCCCGCCCTGCCGCACGGCGGCCTCGCCCCATACGTCGTCGCCGACGAGGCGGCCCTGCTGGACGCCCCGGACTCCCTGGACGACGCGGAGGCCGCGGCGCTGCACATCGGGTACCAGACCGGCTGGTTCGGGCTCCACCGGCGCGCCCGGCTGCGGGCGGGGGAGACCCTCCTCGTGCACGCCGCCGCGGGTGGGGTCGGCAGCGCCGCCGTCCAGCTCGGCAAGGCCGCCGGCGCCACCGTCATCGGGGTCGTCGGCGGAGCCGAGAAGGCGAAGACCGCCGCCGCGCTCGGCTGCGACCTGGTCATCGACCGGCGCACCGAGGACATCGTCGCGGCGGTCAAGGAGTTCACCGGCGGCCGGGGCGCCGACGTCGTCTACGACCCGGTCGGCGGGGACGCCTACGCCAAGTCCGTGAAGTGCATCGCCTTCGAGGGGCGCGTCGTCGTCGTCGGCTTCGCCTCCGGCACGATTCCCACCCCCGCCCTCAACCACGCCCTCGTGAAGAACTACTCCGTTCTCGGCCTCCACTGGGGCCTCTACAACACCAAGGACCCGCAGGCCGTACGCGACTGCCACCGGGAGCTGACCCGGCTCGCCGCCGAGGGCGCCATCAAGCCGCTGATCAGCGAGCGGGTCGCGATGGACGAGGCGGCGGCCGCCGTCCAGCGCGTCGCCGACGGCACCAGCACCGGCCGCATCGTCGTCCTCCCGTCAGGAGCCGCCCGATGACCGCACCCGACGCCGCCGAACTGCGCCGCCGCACCCGCGAACTGCTCGCCGCGCACCCTCCGGCGGCCACCGAGCGCACCGACTTCCTCAAGGCGCGCTTCGACGCCGGTCTCGCCTGGGTGCACTACCCGGCAGGGCTCGGCGGCCTGGACGCCCCGCGCTCCCTCCAGCCCGTGGTCGACGCCGAACTCGCCGCCGCCCACGCCCCCGACAACGACCCGCGCCGCATCGGCATCGGCCTCGGCATGGCCGCCCCGACCATCCTCGGCTTCGGCACAGACGAACAGAAGCAGCGGTTCCTGCGGCCCCTGTGGGTGGGCGAAGAGGTCTGGTGCCAGCTCTTCAGCGAACCCGGCGCGGGATCCGACCTCGCCGCCCTCGGCACGCGCGCCGTGCGCGACGGCGAGGACTGGGTGGTGGACGGACAGAAGGTGTGGACCTCCAGTGCCCACCTCGCCCGCTGGGCGATCCTCATCGCCCGCACCGACCCCGACGCGCCCAAGCACCGCGGCATCAGCTACTTCATCTGCGACATGACCGATCCCGGCGTCGAGGTCCGGCCGCTCCGTCAGATCACCGGCGAGGCCGAGTTCAACGAGGTCTTCCTCACCGGCGTGCGCATTCCCGACAGCCACCGGCTGGGGCCCGTCGGCGAGGGCTGGAAGGTCGCCCAGACCACCCTCATGAACGAACGCGTCTCCATCGGTGGCTCGCGCATCCCCCGCGAGGGCGGCATGATCGGCCCGGTCGCCAGGACCTGGCGCGAACGCCCCGAGCTGCGCACCCACGACCTGCACCAGCGCCTGCTCACCCTGTGGGTGGAGGCGGAGGTCGCGCGGCTCACCGGTGAGCGCCTGCGCCAGCAGCTCGTCGCGGGCCAGCCCGGCCCCGAGGGCTCCGGGATGAAGCTCGCCTTCGCCCGGCTCAACCAGGAGATCAGCGGCCTCGAAGTGGAACTCCTCGGCGACGAGGGCCTGCTGTACGGCGACTGGACCATGCGGCGGCCCGAGCTGGTCGACTTCACCGGCCGCGACGCCGGCTACCGCTACCTCCGCTCCAAGGGCAACTCGATCGAGGGCGGAACGAGCGAGGTACTGCTCAACATCGTCGCCGAGCGCGTACTCGGTCTCCCCTCCGAGCCCCGCAACGACAAGGACGTCGCCTGGAAGGACCTCTCCCGATGACCGCGAAGAACGAAGCCGGCCAGGCACCCGACCTCCTGTACTCCGAGGCCGAGGAGGACCTGCGCGCCGCGGTCCGCTCCCTGCTCGCGGACCGGGCCGACGCGCCGTCGGTGATCGCCCGCACCGAGTCCGGCACGCCGTACGACCCGCAGCTGTGGAAGGCGCTCGCCACCGGCATCGGCGCCGCCGGGCTTCTCGTACCCGAGGAGCTGGGCGGCCAGGGGGCCACGCACCGCGAGGCCGCCGTCGTCCTGGAGGAGGTGGGCCGCAGCGTCGCGCCCGCGCCGTTCCTGACCAGCTCCGTCGTCGCCACCGAGACGTTGCTGGCGCTCGGCGCGCAGGACGGGCCGGCCGCGGAACTCCTGGCGGGGCTCGTCGAGGGGCGGCAGGTCGCGGTCCTGGCCGCGCCGTTCGCGGCTGCTTCGACAGGCGCGGAGGCCTCGGTGGTGGACGGATCACTGGACGGGACGCTGGGCCCCGTCGCCGACGCGGCCGTCGCCGACGTGCTCCTGGTCCCCACCGCCGACGGGCTCTTCGCCGTCCCCACGGACGCGCCCGGGGTACGGGTCGAACCGCTCGTCGCGCTCGACCTCACCCGCCCGCTCGCCACCGTCACGCTCGACGGCGCGGTCGGCACCCGCCTCGCGGACACCGGAGAGGGAAGGCGCGCGGTGGACCGGGGACTGCTGGCCGGTGCCGGGCTGCTCGCGTCCGAACAGCTGGGACTCGCCGAGTGGTGCCTCACCGAGACGGTGCGACACACCCGGGAGCGCCACCAGTTCAACCGGCCCATCGGCTCGTTCCAGGCGCTCAAACACCGCATGGCGCAGCTCTGGCTGGAGGTCGTCTCGGCCCGGGCCGCCGCGCGGAACGCGGCCGACGCGCTGGCCACGGGCAGTCCCGACACGCCGCTGGCCG
Organism: Streptomyces sp. SID9727; assembly: GCF_010550605.1. Taxonomy (GTDB): domain Bacteria; phylum Actinomycetota; class Actinomycetes; order Streptomycetales; family Streptomycetaceae; genus Streptomyces. The sequence continues at coordinate 24,861 of NZ_JAAGNI010000378.1, read as the reverse complement.
TGGCCGTCGCGCAGGCGTACTGCTCGAAGGTCGCGGTCCATGCCGCCGAGGAGTGCGTGCAGTTGCACGGCGGGATCGGGATGACGTGGGAGCACCCCGCGCACCTCTACCTGAAGCGGGCCAAGGCCGACGCGACCGCCTACGGCTCGGCGGGGCGCCACCGGGACACCGTCGCCGCGCTCATGGAACTGCCGGCGCCCTGAAATCTCTCCCGCAGGGGGCGGGGGGAGACCCGCGCCCCCTGCGGGTCTCCCCTCTTCCCCGCCCCGGTGGCCTCGACCCAAGACCTACCCGTTTGGCGGACACGCCGATACGCCGGACGTCCCGCGCCCTGCGCCACACTGACGCGAATGCCGCACATCGGGCGCGGCGGCGGAGGAGGTTGGCCATGGCAGTCTCGATCTCAGTGGTGCTGCTCCTGCTGATTCTCGCGGTGGTGTTCCTCCGCCACGGCGGAATGAAGCTCTCGCACGCGCTGGTGTGCGGCATGCTCGGATTCCTCCTCGCGGGCACCAGCATGGCCCCCACGATCCAGGACGGCATCACCGCGACCGCCGACGTCGTCAGCGGCATCAGGCCCTGACCGCACGCGCGACATGTCCCGTCGACCGGTCCCGTACCCGTGCGGTCCCGGTCATTCCGAGCCCGCGGCCTGCTCCGGGCCCGGTTGCGGTACGGGAACCGTCGCCGCCGAACCCCGCCGGACCGCCTCGACGGCGGCCGCGTGCAGGGCGCGGCTCGCTTCCTCCGACGGACAGGGCACGGGGCTGCCCGCCATGGTGAACCAGTCGGCCGCATCGGTGTACTGCACGGTGATCTGTGCCGTGCCCTCGGCCCAAGTGGTGTGGATGGTGAGGTCACCGGACAGCGGCCCGACCTCATCGGTGAGCACGCCGCCGTGCCCCGAATACACTCCGCGTGTTGTCCAGGACGCCCAGGTCATGCCTTCAGGCTCGCACCGATGCGGCCGGATCGCGACCCGCGTCACCAGGGAATTCGTACTGTCGTCGCATCTTCGCCCGGCGTACACGAAATCCCCCCGATCCCCGGCGACACGCGGGGGCGGGGCGGGATGGCGGTCGATCGGGTGACACTGCCCGGTCATTCCACATGCCGGAGCCGCGCGGCGGTTAAGCATGCGGGCATGACATGTGACTCCCGCTCCAAGAACACCGGATTCCTCCGTGCCCACCGCGTGCGCGCCGCCGGCGTCGTCTGCGTCGTGGTCACCGCCGCCCTGCTGACCGGCTGCGGCCAGGACAGCGGCAGCACCTCCGCGAGCACGAAGACCTCGGAGGCGGCCCGCGCCGTGCCCGAGGCCACGAAGAGTCCGTCCCCCAGCGCCTCCCCGGGTCAGATGACCGAGGACCAGAAGGAACGCAAGGAGCTGATCTCCGCCACCAAGGTCACCTACGACAAGGCCATCACCACGGCCGAGGGCGAGGTCAAGGGCAGCAAGCTCGTCGACCTCGAACTCAAGAGCGCCGAGGACGCGGCCGACGACGACGAGAGTCCCAGCCCCTCGCCCACGGGCAGCCCCTCGCCGACCGGCAGTCCTTCGCCGACGGGCACCGCGGCGGCCGGCGCCCCGCAGTGGGTCGCCACCGTCGCCGCCACGACCGGGACCAAGCACAAGGTCCACATCGACGCCGTCTCCGGCAAGGTCGTCAGCTCGTCCGAGGAAAGCGACCAGAGCACCTCGGACAAGGCCAAGACGGCCAAGCGGATCACCCAGGCGAAGCAGACCGCGCAGCAGGCGGCGAAGGCCGCCACCGCGAAGCAGCAGGGGACGGTGACCGCCCTCGAACTGGACGACGACGACGAGGGCACCCTCGTCTGGAAGACCGACGTCGTGACCAAGGACTGGAAGAAGACCACCTTCGACATCGACGCGTCCAACGGCTCGGTCACCCACCAGGAGACCGACAACGACTGACAGCCCCCCCGCTCCGAACGCCCCCGGTCCGCACGGACCGGGGGCGTTCGTGTCAGGCCGACCCCACGGGCTCCTGCTGATCGCCCGCAGCGTCCGGCGAGGCGAACTGCGTCTGGTACAGCTCCTCGTACCGGCCCCCCGCCTCCAGCAGCGCGGTGTGCGTACCCCGTTCCACCACCCGGCCCTCCTCCACGACCAGGATGAGATCGGCGGCCCGTACCGTCGAGAGCCGGTGCGCGATCACCAGGGCGGTGCGCCCCTCCAGGGCCTCGGCCAGGGCCTCCTGCACGACCGCCTCGGACGTGGAGTCGAGGTGCGCGGTCGCCTCGTCCAGGATGACCACCCGCTGCCGGGCCAGGAGCAGCCGGGCGATCGTCAGCCGCTGCCGCTCACCGCCGGAGAGCCGGTAACCGCGCTCGCCCACGACGGTGTCGAGCCCGTCGGGCAGCGACGCCACCAGACCGTCGAGCCGGGAGCGCCGCAGCGCGTCCCAGATCTCGTCCTCGGTGGCACCGGGCCTGGCCAGCAGGAGGTTGGCGCGCACCGAATCGTGGAAGAGGTGCCCGTCCTGGGTGACCATGCCGAGCGTTTCACGAACCGATGCGGCGGTGAGATCGCGCACGTCGACGCCGTTCAGCCGTACGGCTCCCTCGTCGGTGTCGTAGAGCCGGGGCAGCAGCTGGGCGATGGTCGACTTGCCCGCGCCCGAGGAGCCCACCAGCGCGACCATGTGGCCGGGCTCGGCCCGGAACGAGACGTCGTGCAGCACCCGCGTGCCGCCCCGGGAGTCCAGCGTCGCGACCTCCTCCAGCGAGGCCAGCGACACCTTGTCGGCGGACGGGTAGCCGAAGGAGACCCCGTCGAACTCCACGGACACCGGCCCCTCGGGCACCGTACGGGCGTCCGGCTTCTCGGCGATCAGCGGCTTCAGGTCCAGGATCTCGAAGACCCGCTCGAAGCTCACCAGCGCGCTCATCACCTCGACCCGGGCGCCCGCCAGCGCCGTCAGCGGGGCGTAGAGCCGGGTGAGCAGCAGCGCCAGCGTCACGACCGCGCCCGGCTCCAGGCTGCCGTGCAGCGCGTAGTAGCCGCCCAGCCCGTAGACGAGGGCCAGGGCCAGCGCGGACACCAGGGTCAGCGCCGTGATGAACGTGGACTGCGCCATCGCCGTACGAATGCCGATGTCCCGTACCCGGCCGGCCCGCGCCGCGAACTCGGCGGACTCGTCGGCGGGCCGGCCGAAGAGCTTCACCAGGGTCGCGCCCGGCGCCGAGAACCGCTCGGTCATCTGGGTGCTCATCGCCGCGTTGTGCGCCGCCGCCTCGCGTTGCATGCGCGCCATCCGCGAACCCATCCGCCGGGCCGGTACGACGAAGACCGGCAGCAGCACCAGTGCGAGCAGCGTGATCTGCCAGGAGATCGTCAGCATCACCGCGAGCGTCAGCACCAGGGTCACCACATTGGAGACCACTCCCGACAGGGTGTTGCTGAACGCCCGCTGCGCGCCGATCACGTCGTTGTTGAGCCGGCTCACCAGCGCCCCCGTCCGGGTCCGGGTGAAGAAGGCGACCGGCATCCGCTGCACATGGTCGAAGACCGCCGTGCGCAGATCCAGGATCAGCCCCTCGCCCAGCGTGGCCGACAGCAGCCGGGTCAGCAGCCCGAGCCCCGCCTCCGCCACGGCGATCACGGCGATCACCAGGGCGAGACGGACGACCGTGCCGCTCTCCTTGCCCTGCACGATCGCGTCGACCACCCGGCCCGCGAGCATCGGCGTCGCCACGGCCAGCAGCGCGGAGACCACGCTGAGCAGCAGGAACCGGTAGAGCTGGCGCCGGCGCGGACGGGCGAACGAGGCGATCCGGCGCACGGTGGCCCGGGAGAAGGGACGGCGGTCCGCTTGCGCGTTGATCGCGCTGTGCAGCGACGACCACGCGGTGACTTCCATGCTCATACGGGTGCCTCCGGGGCAGGACGGGTCGGTACGGCCCCGGCGGGGTACCGACCGGGGTGTGAGGAGAACGCTAGAAGCTCAAGCGAACTTGAGGTCAAACTTCCGGGGCCCGTGCGGGCCCGGCGTCGGACCTGCGTAGAATCGGCCCCTGTTTCCGGCCGGACCACGGCAGACACGACCGATTGAGGCAGTTCGACGTGAGTTTCACAGACAGTACCGACGCACCGATCTACGCCGGTCTCGTGGAGGAGCACGGGGATGTACCGGCCGAGGTGCGCCGGGTGGCTGAAGAGACCATGCGGGAGGCCGACCGGGCCATCGACTTCAGCGATATCCGCAGGTCACCGGCGTACCGCTAACCCACGAACCGTCCCGGCCAGGGCTTACGTCCGAGCGCTTCCCGACCCGCCGGAGATCCCGGCCGTCCCGCGCGGACGGTCCGGCCCGCACCACTGGTCCGGCACACTCCGGCGGCGGCGCGGAAACGTCTCGCCCTGCGGACCCGGCTCTCCCGGCGGAGCATGGAACGAACAGCCGCCGACGACATCGGGACGAAGGGAAGCCGGATGGGTGGTGAACGGCATGAGCCACCGACCGACGCGTTCGAGGCCGAGCTGGGCCAGATCGAGGCGCTGAACCGGATGCAGGCGCCGGGCCCCGACACGGCGCTCCCCCCGGGGCCCGACAGCGCGACCCGGGGCGACGGAACGCCGGAAGAGGCCAGACGCCGCGACTCCCTGCTGCTCTCCGCCGGACACGCGGTCGCCGCCGCCGACACGCTCGACGAGGCCCTGAGGCTCGCCGCCGGCCTGTACGCCCCCGACTTCCCGCTGGACGGCCAGTGCGTCTTCGGCAGCGCCGAGGGCAACCTCACCGCGATCGGCCAGTACGGGTTCCGGCCCGGCGGCCCGGGCCGGGGGTTCCGTATGCCCATGAACACCGGCTACCCGGCCGCCGAGGTGGCCAGGACCGGGCGCGCCGTCTACCTGGGCTCCCAGCAGGAGTACCGCCGCCGATTCCCGGCGACCTGGCACCTGTCCGCGCGCAAGGGCCGTGAGGCGTGGGCGTTCCTGCCCCTGGTCACCGCCGGCCGGGTCGTCGGGGTCTGGCTGGCCGCCTTCCGGACCCCCCTCGACTTCACGGCGAGCGAGCGTGCCCTGCTCACCGTCACCGGACGCATGATCGCCCAGGTCCTCGAACGGGCCCGGGCCAGCCGCGCCGAGCTGGAACTCTCCCGGGGCCTGCGCCGCAGCATGCACACCGCCGGCGCGGCCCTGACCGGGCTCAGCGTCGCCACCCGTTACGTGCCGACCGGCGGCGGCCTCATGGTCGGCGGTGACTGGTACGACACCATCGACCTGCCGAACGGCCGGATGGCCGTCGTCATGGGCGACGTCCAGGGACACGACGTGCACGCCGCGGGGCTCATGGCCCAGCTGCGTACCGCCGTGCACGCCTACGCGGCCGAGGGGCACGGGCCCGACGCCGTCCTGGCACGCGCCTCCCGCTTCCTGACCACCCTGGACGAGGACCGCTTCGCGACCTGCCTCTACATCGAGGCCGACCCGTCCACCGGTGACCTGCTCATCGCCCGCGCGGGCCACCCGCATCCCGTCCTGCGCATGCCGGACGGCACGTGTGTCCTCAAACACGTGAGCGGCGGGCTGCCGCTCGGACTGATGCCCGGCGAGGAGGACTACCCCGTCGACGTCGTGCGCCTGCACGAGGGCGAGATCCTCATGCTGTGCACCGACGGGTTCATCGAGAACGGCGGCCACGACATGTACACCGGCTGGGTGCGGGTGCGCGACGCGTTCTCGCCCGGTCCCGCCGACGACCTGGAGGGCATGGCCGACCGGCTCATGGCGGCCGTCGTCGACCCCGGCCCCGGCGCCAGGGAGGAAGCCGTCGCCCGCGACGGTGACGACATCGCGCTCCTGCTGCTGCGCCGCGACGCCATCCACGCCCGCGCGGAGGTCAGCCAGCGCCGCCTGATGCTCACCGTCGGCCAGGACCAGGGCGAGGGCCTGGCCGAGGCCCGCGCCGAGCTCAAGGCGCTGCTGCACGACTGGGCGCGCCCGGACCAGATCGACACCGCCGTGCTCCTGGCGACCGAACTCCTCGGCAACGTCCTCGTGCACACCGACCAGGACGGCGCCCTCAACGCCACGCTGTCCGGCGAGACCGGCGCACGCCGGCTGCTGGTCGAGGTGATGGACCGCGGCGACGAGCTGCCCCACCAGCGCACCCCGGGCGAACTCGCTTCCTCGGGCCGCGGCCTGCTCCTGCTGGACATCCTCGCCGACCAGTGGGGCGTACGGCCCGAGCCGGAGGGGAAGACCGCCTGGTTCGCGTTGAACGAGGCCGCCCCGGCCGACGGCGGGGACTTGCCGAACATCTGAGACCTGCCGAGCGCCCCGTGTCAGGTTCCGGCGCCCGGCCGCTGCGCCAGCACCGCACCCAGGAGCAGCCCGGTGCCGATCGCGGTCACGAGGGTCACCAGTTCCGTGAGGTCGCGGAAGCCCTCGATCGCGTAGCCGCCCGCCAGCGCCGTCAGCCCGCGCATCCCGAGCGAGCCCACCGTCAGGGTGAAGAATCCCGGCAGCACCAGGACCAGACGGGGCGGGCCGCCCGGCCGGCGCGCCAGCCAGGTCGTGACCGCACCGAGTACGACCGCCGCCGTGAACGTGCCGCCCACGTCGCCGACCAGGCGTGTGAAGCCCGTCTGCACGCCCACCGTCAGATACACGAGCACCAGGAGCATGCCCAGCAGCCGGGCGGGTACGGCGAAGGCCAGCAGGGCCCCCGCGGTGAAGACGATCCAGCTCGCGAAGAGCGCCCAGCGCGGCAGGTCCGCCCCGGCCGCCACGTCGAACAGGTCCTGGCGCGGGCGGCCGGTGATGACCAGACCCAGGACCACGCCCACATAGAGCTGGACCAGGAGCGCCACCGCGTAGACCAGGCGCACGGCGCCGGTCGTGAGGTACCCGGCGGCCAGTTCGGCAGCCGCCGCGCTGAGGTAGTCACCGGGTACGAAGAAGAAGAGCGCCGGAAGCATCAGCAGCACGGGGCCGCCGTGCGCGGGGGAACGGGCGAACAGTTCCAGGGCGAGCAACGAGACGGTCACCGCCGCGACCAGCGGCAGCACCATCGCCAGCCGGGGCATCCGGTCCGCCGCGACGGCCAGGCACGCGGCGACCGCGGCGAGGACCGCCGTGCTCCCCACCTCGTACCAGGTCGGCTGCATCAGCGGCGCGAAGCCCACCGAGAACAGCACCACCCCCAGAAGCTTCGCCCACCAGGGGTACGGGGGAGCGGCGCGGGTGATCGCGGTGAGGCGGACGCCGGCCCTCCGCACATCCAGCCGGCCCGCCGCCACCTCCTCCAGGAGCGGCTTGAGCGCCACCACCCGGTCCATCCGGAAGACCTCGGGGAACGCGCGCACCACGATGGCCGTGCGGCGGCCGTGCGAGGTCACGGCGACCGTGGCGGTGTCGGGCAGCACCGCCACCGATGCGGCGCCGCCGAGACCCCGGGCCGCCGAGGTGACGGAGCGTTCGACCTGCTCCGCTCCCTCGCCGCTGGTCGAGAGCAGGAGCCGGGTCAGCCCGTCGAGGAAGCCGACGAGGGCGTCGTGCTCGTCCTCGTGCTCCGCTTCCGGCCCGGCCTTCACCTCGTCAGCGCGCCGCGCGGGCGAAGGAGCGGAGGAAGAGGGCCTCCACATGGGCCATGTGCTCGATCTCCGTCGGGTCGACGCTCTCGTTCGGCGCGTGGATCAGGCACCGCGGCTCTTCGACGCCCATGAGGACGATCTCGGCCGAGGGGTGTGCGTCCGCCAGGACGTTGCAGAGCGGGATGGACCCGCCCTGCCCGAGGTACGCCATCGGCTTGCCGTACACCGCCCGCATCGCCTCGCCGAGCGCCCGGTAGGCCGGACCGTCCGTCGCCGCGCGGAACGGTGCGCCGGACTGCTCCGGCTCCACCCCGACGCGCACGCCCCAGGGTGCGGCTCCGGTCAGATGATCCGTCAGCGCCCGCTGCGCGGCCTCCGCACCGGTGCCCGGCGGGATGCGCAGGCTCACCCGGGCCCGGGCGGTGGGCGGGACCGACGCGGACGAGCCCACCACGGGCGGGCAGTCGATGCCGAGGACGGTGACGGCCGGGCGGGCCCACAGCTGGTCGGACACCGAGCCCGTGCCGATGAGGGGCACGCCGTCGAGGACGCCCGCGTCCTCGCGGAACCGCTCCTCCTCGTAACGTGCCCCCTCCCAGGTGCCCGAGGCGTCCAGGCCGCGTACCTGGGTGGCCCCGGTTCCGGGGTCGCGCAGGGTGGAGAGCAGCTGGATCAGCGCGGCCAGTGCGTCGGGGGCCGGGCCCCCGAACATCCCGGAGTGCACCTCGCCGGCCAGGGTGTCGACGGTGACCACGACGTTCACCACGCCGCGCAGGGAGGTGGTGGCGGTGCCGGTGCCGACGGCCGCGTTCCCCGTGTCGCAGACCAGCAGGGCGTCGGCGGCGAACTCCTCGGGGTGCGCGGCCACGTAGGCCTCGAGGCCGCCGGTGCCCTGTTCCTCCGAACCCTCGGCCACGAACCTCAGCCCGACCGGGATGTCGTCGCCGAGCGCGCGCAGGGCGGTGAGGTGCATGACGATGTTGCCCTTGCAGTCGGCGGTGCCCCGCCCGTACCAGCGGCCGTCGCGCTCGGTCAGGGTGAACGGCGGCGTGGCCCACGCGTCGTCGTCCAGCGGGGGCTGCACGTCGTAGTGGCAGTAGAGCAGCACGGTCGGGGCGCCGGGCGGGGGCGGGCGGTGCCCGAGCACCGCGTTGCTGCCGTCCGGGGTCTCCACGAGGCGTACGTCCCGCAGACCGGCCTCGGTGAAGGCGTCTGCCACCCAGCGGGCGGCCCGGACGCACTCCTCGGCCGGGTACTGCCGGGGGTCGGCGACGGAGGGGATGGAGACCAGTTCGGTCAGGTCCGTCCGCGCGCGTGACATCAGGCCGGAGATGCGCCCGGCGAGTTCGTCGGTGGCCATCAGCGCCTCACTGTGTTCTCGGTCCTGAGATCGGCGATCTTGTCCTCGATCTTGTCCAGCTTGTCCGGGCAGTAGATCTCCAGGATCTTCGCCTCCGCCCGGATCGCCTCGGTGTCGCCGATCACGGGGCGCATACCGGGGCCGGTGGCGCCGTTGGAGATGCTCATCTTCCACAGCGCGGACTTGAGCGAGGAGCCGGGTTTCTCGCAGACCTGGCCGCCGTCGTCGCCCAGGGTGCGCTTGATGGTGCCGACGTCGGGCCGGGGGTAGCCGGCCGCCACGGCGGCGTCGGCGAGTTGCTCGGCCTTCTCCGTCGCCTTGTTGTTCGTCCTGGCCTTCTCGTACCGGACGATGCCGACGACCACGAGCGCCACCAGGAGGACGATCGCGCCGAGGTAGAGCCAGCGGTGCTCGGAGGCGAAGCGGGTCGGGCTCATGACGCGGCCTCCTCACCGGCCGCCGCCGTGCGCCAGCCGGGTTTGCGCAGCTTCAGGAACAGCCACGGGATCAGCAGCCCGAGGACGACGAGCCCGCCACCGACGATGGCCACGTACACACCGACGCTGCCGCCGCCGAACTGGGAGGGTGGTACGAAGCCGATGGCGAGGGCCGCGAGCGACGCCAGCAGCCCGACCGCGCACAGCAGCCCGAGCGCCGGGACGCGGTAGCCGCGCGGGTGGTCCGGCTGGGTCTTCCGCAGCCGGACGGCCGCCACGAACATCAGGAGGTAGACGATGAGGTAGACCTGAGTCGTGATGGTGGAGAAGATCCAGTAGACGCTGGACACGTTGGGGATCAGCGCGTAGAGCAGCGCGATGACGGTGGTGACGATGCCCTGGGTGACCAGGATGTTCTGCTGGATACCGTTCTTGTTGAGCCGTTGGAGGTACGGCGGCAGGTAGCCCTCGCTGCGGGAGATCTCCAGCAGCCCCTTGGACGGCCCGGCCAGCCATGTCAGCATGCCGCCGAGCGCCGCCGACACCAGCATCACCGCCGCGATCGGCGTCATCCAGCCTACGTGGAAGTGGGCGAAGAAAGCGTCGAACGCCTGCATCACACCGGCTGTCAGACTCAGCTGGCTGGCGGGCACCACCCAGCTGATCGCGAGCGCGGGCAGGATGAAGATCAGCAGTACCAGGCCCATCGCCAGGAACATCGACTTCGGGTACTCCTTCGCCGGATCGCGCAGCGAGGAGACGTGCACGGCGTTCATCTCCATGCCGGAGTACGACAGGAAGTTGTTGACGATGAGCACCAGGCTGGCGAGCCCCGTCCACTGGGGAAGCAGGTGGGCCGAGGTCATCGGCGCGGCGGAGCCGTTCCCCTGGCCCAGGAAGACGATGCCCAGCACGACCAGCACCGTGCCGGGGACCAGGGTGCCGATGACGAGTCCCCAGGAGGACAGACCCGCCAGGGCCCTGGTGCCCCGGGACGAGACCCAGACGCCGGTCCAGTAGAGCACCATGATCACGATCGCGGTGTACAGGCCGTTGGACGCGAGCGAGGGATCGATGACGTACGCGATCGTCGAGGCCACGAACGCCAAGAGGCTCGGATAGTAGAAGATCGTCATCGCGAACTGGCACCACACGGCCAGAAATCCGAGCGGCTTGGACAGCCCTTCGCTCACCCAGCGGTACACGCCGCCGGGCCAGCCCGAGGCCAGCTCGGCGGAGACCAGGGCGGTCGGGAGCAGGAACACGACGGCCGGCAGGAGATAGAGGAAGACACAGGCCAGCCCGTAGACCGCCATCGTCGGCGCGGCCCGCAGGCTCGCCACCGACGCCGTCGTCATCAGGGCGAGTGTCAGCCAGCTGATCCTCGGTGCTGCCGGCCGGTCCCTGGCGGCGGTGCGTGCCGAGTCCTTGGGCAGATCCGCCGGCATGTCCATCGCGCTCATCTGTACCTCCGGTCGCGACGCCACAGGTGCGTTCGAAACGCCAGCCTTGGCCTGTTCGCGCCCGTTCGCGCGCCGGGTCACCCGAACGGGTGGCCGGTGCGGTGTTTTCGGGTGTCCTCGCCGTGAAACGGGTGTGCCGCAACCGTTGACAGTTCCCGTGGGAACTGGCTTCATGAGCAACGCCCTTGGGAGCGCTCCCACGCCCCAGGCATCACGCACGCACCCCGCACACACCCGGCACCCCCATCGACGTGACGAAGGGAAAGTCCGTTGCGCTCGCTCACCCTCCCCGCCCTGCGAAGGCGGCCTCGAAGACCGGACCGCCTGGGAGTCGTCGCCCTGGCACTCACCGTCGGCGCGGGCCTGCTGCTCCCGCTGTCCCTGCCGGCCGACGCGGCGGCCGCCCCCGCCTTCGACTACGGCGAGGCACTGCAGAAGTCGGTCCTCTTCTACGAGGCCCAGCAGTCCGGAAAGCTGCCCGACACCAACCGCGTCTCCTGGCGCGGCGACTCCGCGCTGGACGACGGCAAGGACGCCGGACTGGACCTGACGGGCGGCTGGTACGACGCCGGGGACCATGTGAAGTTCGGCCTCCCCATGGCCTACTCGGCCACCATGCTCGCCTGGGGCGGTACGGAGCAGAGGGCGGCGTACCAGGCTTCGGGCCAGCTGCCGTACCTGCGGAACAATCTGCGCTTCGTGGACGACTACCTCCTGAAGGCCCACCCCTCGCCCAACGTCCTGTACGGACAGGTCGGCAACGGCGGCGACGACCACAAGTGGTGGGGCCCCGCCGAGGTGATGCCGATGAAGCGCCCGGCGTACAAGATCGACGCCTCCTGCCCCGGAAGCGACCTGGCCGGCCAGACGGCCGCGGCCCTGGCCTCCTCCTCGATGGTGTTCTCCGACAGCGATCCGGCGTACGCGGCGAAGCTGCTCACCCACGCGAAGCAGCTGTACACCTTCGCCGACACCTACCGGGGCAAGTACAGCGACTGCATCACCGACGCGCAGAGCTACTACAACTCCTGGAGCGGGTACAACGACGAGCTCGTCTGGGGAGCCGTCTGGCTGTACAAGGCCACCGGCGACACCGCGTACCTCGCCAAGGCCGAGTCGTACTACGACAACCTCTCCACCGAGCCGCAGACCAGCACCCGGTCCTACCGCTGGACGCTCTCCTGGGACGACACCTCCTACGGCGCCTATGTGCTGCTCGCCCAGCTGACGGGCAAGCAGAAGTACGTCGACGACGCGAACCGCTGGCTGGACTGGTGGACGGTCGGCGTCAACGGGCAGCGGGTGCCCTACTCACCCGGCGGCCAGGCCGTTCTGGACAGCTGGGGCTCGCTCAGGTACGCCGCGAACACCGCCTTCGCCGCGCTGAGCTATTCCGACTGGCTGACCGGTGACGCCACCCGCAAGGCCCGGTACCACGACTTCGCGGTCCGTCAGATCAACTACGCCCTCGGGGACAACCCGCGCGGATCGAGTTACGTGGTCGGCTTCGGCGAGAACCCGCCGACCAAGCCGCACCACCGCACGGCCCACGGCTCGTGGACCGACCAGATGAACAACCCGGTGGAGACCCGGCACACGTTGTACGGGGCACTGGTGGGCGGTCCGAGCGCCGCCAACGACTCGTACACCGACGACCGCTCGAACTACGTCAACAACGAGGTCGCCACCGACTACAACGCCGCGTTCACCGGGGCACTGGCCCGGCTCTACGCGGAGTACGGCGGGGCCCCGCTCGCCGACTTCCCGCAGCCGGAGGAGCCGGACGGGCCGGAGGTGTCCGTCCAGGCGTCGGTGAACGCGGCCGGAGCCGGCTTCACCGAGATCAAGGCGTATCTGATCAACCGCTCCGCGTGGCCCGCCCGCGCACTCACCGACGCCTCGGTGCGCTACTACTTCACACTGGAGCCGGGCGTCGCACCCGACGACATCAGCTTCACCACCAACTACAACCAGTGCGGCGAGGTGACGGGCCCCACCCATCTGACCGGCGACGTCTACTACGCCACGGTGGACTGCTCGGGTACGGACATCGCGCCGGCCGGCCAGTCCGCGTACCGCAAGGAGGTGCAGTTCCGGATCAGCTCGGCCGGTGCCTGGGACCCGTCGAACGACTGGTCCTACCCGTCGACGGCGACGACCCCGGGCGGCACGCCCGTCGACGCCCCGCACATGGTGCTCCTGGAGGGCTCGGCGCCCCAGTGGGGGAGTGCTCCCGACGGCACGGACCCCGGACCGGACCCCGACCCGACGGACACCCCCGACCCCACGACGACCCCCGACCCCTCCCCGACGCCCGACCCGACGGACACGCCCGACCCCGAACCGGGGGCCTGTGACGTCAGTTACCGGGTCAGCCAGGCGTGGGGCACGGGTTTCACCGCCGATGTGACGGTGAAGAACACCGGGTCGACGCCGCTGGACGGCTGGCAGCTGGTCTTCGACTTCCAGGGTGCCGAGAGCGTGAGCAACGCGTGGAACGCGACCGCCACGCAGAGCGGCACCCGGGTCACGGTCAAGAACGCCGGCCACAACGGCTCGGTCCCGGCGGGCGGCAGCGCCTCGTTCGGATTCCAGGCGAACGGCGCACCGGCCGCCGACCCGGACTCCTTCACGCTCAACGGGAGGGAATGCGGCTGAGACCGCTCAGCGGTGACAGCTCCAGTGCCCCTTCACCCAGTGGGTGTCCCAGTGACCGGGGACGTAGACCTTGGTCCAGTGGCCCGCGACCCACTGGGTGTGGTGGGTCCAGTGGCCGGGCTTCCAGTGCCCGTGCCGGTCGTAGTGTCCGGGGTGCCAGACCTTGTGGTCGGCGTCATGGCCCTTGTGCCACTGCTTCGCCCAGTGGCCCTTGACCCACTGCTTCTGCCAGTGGCCCGGCTGCCAGGTGCAGGCGCCGTGGTGGTCGGTCGCGGCGGATACGGCGGCCGGTGCGGGGGCCGGGGCGGCCTGCGCCGTCCCGGCGGCCCCCAGGGCGGTGCCGCCGGCGAGCAGACCGGTCGCGGCGGCGCCGGCCAGCAGGCGGCGGACTCGGGTGGAAGCGGTCATCGGACGCACCTTCCTCGTGGTCGGAACGGATCCCCGAGCCCAGTGAAGGGAAAGGCTAAGAAGATATAAATATAGCCTGAATGGGGGAATATGGCCGTTCTGTTCGGAACGTGGCCGTTCTGCCCCTTGGGTGTCCTCTCCGCCCGTCAGTCCCCGGGCGGCGTCCGCAGAGCCGCGTACGTCCCCGACACCGCCGCCAGCAGCATGACGCAGCCCGTGAAGACCATCCCGGCGTCGCGCAGCCCGACCGCGGTCGCCAGCGCGCCCACACCCACCACTGGCACGGAGATCCCCGTGTAGGCGACGACGAAGAAGGCCGAGATCGTGCCGCCCCTGTGCTCGGCGGGGGCGGCCTCGCTCACGAGCGTCAGCGCGGCCCGGAACGCGAGCCCCTGGCCGATGCCTCCGCAGACGGCCCCCAGGACGAGCAGCGCCAGCGACTTCGCCAGCAACGAGGAGGCGACGAGCAGCAGTCCCGCGATCAGCACGGCGCAGCCCAGAGGCAGCGCGCGACGCGCCCCGACGCGCGGCGCCAGCCACTGCCCGGCCGTCGAGGCGCAGAACACCGAGAACACCACCGCGCCCGTCACCGCCAGGTTGCGCACGCCCAGCGTCTCGGCCGCGAAACTGGGCGCGACCGCCGTGAACAGGCCGAGCAGCGCGAAACCGGCGAACGCGGCCAGCGAGGCCGGCACGAACACGCCCTTCACCTCGGCGGGCACCCCGACGCCCTGCGGTTCGAGCCGGGGCCACCGCCGTGGCTCGGCCACCGTCTCCGCCAGCCGCCACGTGAGGAGGCAGGCCACGGCGACCAGCCCCAGGTGCACCCAGAACGGCAGGGACAACGGCCAGGGCGTGTACTCGGCCAGCACCCCGGAGAGCAGCGGGCCGCAGCCCAGACCGCCCATGTTCGCGGCCGTCGCCGCGAACCCGGCACGCGCCTTCTGCCCCGGGCCGGCGAGCTCGATGACCGCCGCCGTCGCCGCACCGCTCAGCAGCCCCGCCGCGCCGCCGGACAGCACCCGGCCGGCGAAGAGCAGAGGCAGCCCGCTCTCCAGCAGGAAGCACCCCGCACTCGCGGCGGACAGGGCCATGGCGGCCAGCAGCACCGGCTTGCGGCCCACCTTGTCCGAGTAGTTGCCCGCCACCAGGAGCACGGAGATGACCGCCAGCGCGTACACGGCGAAGACGACGGTCACCATCAGCTCGGAGAAGCCGATCTCCTTCTGGTAGAGCCCGTACAGCGGGGTCGGCAGCGTGGTGCCGGCCATGCCGATGGCGAAGACCACCGCCGCCGCCGGATAGCCCGCCCGGCGCCCGCCCGTCCGTCCCGTATCCTCACGCACGATCACGCACGTCACTCTATGCAGCGGGCGGCCCTCGGTCAGGGCGACGGGCTGCCGTCCGCCGGCCCGAAAGAGAGCCACCATGAGGATCGCCGACGCTCAGGTCGTCGTCACCAGCCCCGGCCGCAACTTCGTGACGCTGAAGCTGACGACCGACGAAGGTCTCACCGGTCTCGGCGACGCCACGCTCAACGGCCGGGAGCTCGCCGTCGTCAGCTACCTCACCGACCATGTGGTGCCCCTGCTCACGGGCCTGGACCCGCACCGGATCGAGGACACCTGGCAGTACCTGTACCGAGGCGCGTACTGGCGGCGCGGCCCCGTCACGATGGCCGCGATCGCCGCCGTCGACGTCGCCCTGTGGGACATCAAGGCGAAGGCGGCCGGGCTGCCGCTCTACCAGCTGCTCGGCGGCGCCTCGCGCGACCGCCTCGCCACCTACGGCCACGCCAACGGCCGCGACATTCCCGAACTCCTCGACTCCGTGCGTCAGCGGCTCGCCGAGGGCTACCCCGCTGTCCGCATCCAGACGGGCATCCCCGGTCTCAAGGCCGTCTACGGGGTGCACGCCACCGACGAGCACGGTGCGCCCGTCGTGCACCAGCAGGCGCGCCCCCTGGTCGAGGACTGGGACACGGACGCCTACCTGCGGCACACCCCCGCCGTGTTCGAGGCGGTACGGGCGGAGTTCGGCGCGGAGATACCGCTCCTCCACGACGCCCACCACCGCCTCACGCCCCTGCAGGCGGCCCGGCTCGGCAAGGACCTGGAACCGTACCGCCCGTTCTGGCTGGAGGACTGCACCCCGGCCGAGAACCAGGAGGCCCTGCGGCTCGTACGCCGGCACACGACGACGCCCCTCGCGCTCGGCGAGGTCTTCAACACGGTGTACGACTACCAGACGCTGATCACCGAGCAGCTGATCGACTACGTGCGCAGCGCGGTCACCCACTTCGGCGGGGTCACCCCGCTGCGCAAGCTCTTCGACTTCGCGGCCCAGTACCAGATCAGGAGCGCGATCCACGGACCCGAGGACATCTCCCCGGTCGGGATGGCCGCCGCCGTCCACCTCGGCTTCGCCGTCCACAACTTCGGTATTCAGGAGTACTCGGGCCACAACGCCCTCACCGGGGAGGTGTTCCGGCACGCGTACACCTTCACCGACGGCTTCCTGCACCCCGGGGAGACCCCGGGGATCGGTGTGGAACTGGACGAGGAGCTCGCGGCGGCCCACCCGTACGAGCAGACCTATCTGCCCGTCAACCGGCTCCGGGACGGCACGGTCCACGACTGGTGAATCGGGGGCCCGGGAGCGCCCGGGCCCCCCTTTCTACGGGAACGCCGGCTGGAGGCCCGCGTACACGCCGTGGCGGAGCAGCAGCTCCTCGTGCGTACCGGTCTCCGCGATCCGGCCGCCCTCCATGACCACGATGCGGTCGGCGCCCTGGATGGTGGAGAGGCGGTGGGCGACCACGAAGACGGTCCTGCCGTGCACGAGCCGGGACAGCGCCTCCTGGACCAGTGCCTCGGAGCGGTTGTCCAGCGCCGAGGTGGCCTCGTCGAGCACCAGGACCCGCGGATCGCGGATCAGCGCCCGGGCGATCGCGAGCCGCTGTTTCTGGCCGCCCGAGAGCCGGGCGCCGCGCTCACCGACCACCGTGTCCAGGCCCTGGGGCAGGCGGCGGACGAACTCCATGGCGTTGGCGTCCTCCAGGGCGCTCAGCAGTGCGGCGTCGTCGGTGTGCCCGAGCCCGTACGTGACGTTGTCGCGGATGCTGCCCTCGAAGAGGATCGACTCCTGCGGCACGACCGAGAGGAACCGCCGGTAGCTGCGCAGATCGAGCCCGGCCATGTCGGTACCGTCCAGCAGGATGCGCCCCGCGGTGGGTCGGATGAACCCGATGAGCAGGTTGAGGACCGTCGACTTGCCCGCCCCCGACGCGCCGACCAGGGCGATCGTCTCGCCGGGTCGCGCGGAGAGCGTGAACCCGTCGACGGCGGGCCGCTCGTCATCGTACGCGAAGGAGGCGGCCTCGAAGTCGATGCGCCCGGTGACCTGCTCCACCTGTGCCTTGCCCGCGTTGTGCTCCAGGTCGGGGGCCTGGAGGACCTCGCCCGCCGAACGGACCGACTCGAGGCCCTTGGTGAGGATGGGGGCGAGGCCGAGCAGCGTGGTCACCGAGCCGGTCAGGACGGTGAAGAAGGCACTCAGCATGACGACGTCACCAGCGGTGACGGCCAGCCAGCCGTGGTAGGCCACCAGCGCCGACCCGGTCAGGCAGAGCACGCCGAGCGTGTTGAGCAGGACCCAGGCCAGTGAGCCGAAACGGCCGTTGAGCATGTCCAGGCGCAGACCGGCGGCGAACACCTGCCGCAAGGAGCCGTCCACGCGCCCCAGCGCGGTCCGCTCCAGGCCGTGGGCGCGGGTGATGGGGATGAGGGTGGTCATCTCGCCGACCCGGGACGACAGCTGTTCCACCTCGCGCCGGAAGGACTCGTTGTGGCTGCGCAGCCTGCCCCTCAGCTTCATCACGAGGAACCCGGCGGCGGGGACGACGACCAGGAAGACGGGCAGGAACGAGGGGACCCGGATGCCGATGACGACGAGCCCGCCGACCAGCGTCACGACGGCCCCGAGCCCCATGTCGGCGCTCTGCTGCACCATCTGCTCGACGGCTTCGACGTCACGGACCACTTTGGCCTGGAGCACGCTGGAGCTGACCCGGGCGTGGTAGCCGACGGACAGTTGCTGCATCCGGCGGCAGAGCGCGGAGCGCAGGGTGATGCCCATGCGGCGGATGCTGCCGCCGAGGCACCGTACGTACCACTGGTGGAGCGGGTAGTTGAGGACGAGGATGAACAGCAGGAGGCCGGTGGCCTTCCAGAGTTCGGACTCCGGGCCGTGCTGGACCACGACGTCCAGCACGGTGGCGGTGATCAGCGGCAGCAGCCATATGGGGCTGTGCTTCACGGTGAAGAGGACGACGGCGAGCGCCAGCCGCCCCCGGTCCGGGCGGAAGAGGAGCGCGAGGGTGCGGACCGGGTGTTCGCCGCGGTAGCGGTGGTCCAGGTGGTCGAAGGGTGCCAGGGATTCGGCGGAGGGTGGGGATACCGCTTTCTGCATGGCACCATCCCAACCCGCGACCGATGCCCGGGGCAACTGTGTTCCACGTACGGGACAGGGCGACCTCTCAGCGGTACGGGCGCGGTCAGCGCACGGGGAGTTCGCCGGGCCGCCGCTCCGGTACCGGTTCCTTGTGGCGGGGGCGCCCCACCGTGGCGATCGCGCTGGTGACGAGGCCGGCCAGCAGGCCCCAGAACGCCGAGCCGATTCCCAGCAGCGTCACGCCCGAAGCGGTGGCGAGGAAGGTGACGACGGCCGCCTCGCGCGACGCCTTGGCGGCGAGTGCGGTGGCCAGTGAGGACTCGATCGTCGCGAGGAGCCCGATCCCGGCGATCGCCATGACGAGTTCGTGCGGCATGGCGGTCAGCAGCGAGGCGACGGTCGCGCCGAGGAGCCCCACGCACAGGTAGAAGAACCCGGCCCACACCGCGGCCAGATAGCGCTTGTCGCGGTCCGGGTGCGCCTCGTCGCCCGTGCAGATGGCGGCCGTGATGGCGGCGAGGTTGATCCCGAACGCCCCGAAGGGCGCGAGCACGGCGTTGGCCGCGCCGGTCCATGTCATCAGCGGGGACACCGGCACGTCGTAACCGGAACCGCGCAGCACGGCGACGCCGGGCAGGTTCTGCGAGGCCATGGTGACGACGAACAGCGGCGCGCCGGCGCTGACGAGCACCTTCCAGTCGAACTCGGGCGCGGTGAAGACCGGTGTGGCCAGGGAGAGCTGGACCTCGCCGGCCCGCCAGCCCCCGGTGAACAGGGTGGCCGCCACCCCCGCGGCCAGCGCCAGCAGCACCGCGTAACGCGGCAGCAGACGGCGGCCCAGCAGGTAGATCACGAACATCGGGAACGCCACCGCGAAGCTGTGGTGCATGGTGCTGAACAGCCCCATGCCGAACCTCAGCAGCACCCCGGCGAGCAGTGCGGCGGCGAGCGGCACGGGGATACGGTTCATGACCCGGGCGAACCAGCCCGTGACGCCGCTCACCACGATGAGCAGCGCCGAGAAGACGAACGCGCCGACGGCCTGCGCCATGGACACCCCGCTCAGACCGGTCGTCAGCAGGGCCGCGCCGGGCGTCGACCAGGCGGTCACCACCGGTGCCCGGTGGCGCAGCGACAGACCGGCACAGGTGCAGGCCAGTCCGACGCCGAGCGCCAGCATCCAGGAGGAGATCTCTCGCGCGTCCGCCCCGGCGGCCTTCGCGGCGGTGAACACGAGCGCGGCGGAGCTGGTGACCCCCACCATCACGGCGATCAGCCCGGCCGCCACGGCGGAGGGTGGTGCGGCCGAGCGTATGCGGGTCAACGCGGGCATGAGTGAGCCACTTCCGGGATGGTGCCGGGCGTTCCGTATACGGAACGTTCTGTTTGTGGAACACTAGAGAGGCGGGCCGGTGCCCGTCAACCAGGTGGGCGAGCGGGCGGAAGGCGATGGGGCTGAACGAGGACGTGGGGCGCCGGCTGCGGGCTCTGCGGCACGGCATGGACGTGTCGCTCTCGGAGCTCGCGCGGCGTTCCGGGGTCGGCAAGGGCACGCTCTCGGAGCTGGAGAGCGGCCGGCGCAACCCCACACTGGAGACCCTGTACGCCCTCACCACCGCCCTCGGCCGCCCGCTCAGCGCGGTACTGAGCGACCCGGCGCCGGACGGGGCGGGCGTCTCCGGCAGCGCGGTCACCGCCGTGCTGATCGAGCGGTACGAGGACGGGGAGGCGGTCACCGACGTGTTCCGGGTGACCATCCGCGCCGGCGCGGTCCAGGAGTCGGAGGCGCATGTGCCGGGCACGTCCGAGAGCCTGATGGTCCTCGCCGGCACCGCCGTCGTCGGCCGGCCCGATGACCTCAGCACTGTCGGGCCCGGGGCCTCCGCCCGGTGGCGGGCCGACGTCCCCCATGTCTACGGCGCGCCCGACGGCGATGTGCAGGGAATCCTCTTCGTGCGCTGCCCGGTCAGCCCGCGCCGAGGAGATTGACCAGACGGATGTAGCGGACCCAGTCCCAGTGCGGACCCGGGTCGGTGTGGTCGGTGCCCGGCACCTCGACATGGCCGAGGATGTGGGCCCGGTCCTTGGGAATGCCGTGGCGGTCGCAGATATTGGCCGTGAGCAGTGCCGACTGCTCGTACAGGGAGTCGGTGAAGTACGCGGGCTGGTCCACCCACCCCTCGTGCTCGATGCCGATGCTGCGGGTGTTGTAGTCCCAGTTCCCCGCGTGCCAGGCGACGTCCTTCTCCCGCACCATCTGGTTGACGTACCCGTCGCCCGAGCGCACCACATAGTGCGCGGAGACCTGTTTCGCCGGGTTCTGGAAGATGGACACCGTCTCGGAGAACGTCTCCTGGGTGACATGAATGATGACGTACTGCACGGGGTACGCCGAAGGGCGCGACGAGGACGTGTAGTTGGACGTCGAAGCGGGAACCCAGTGCGCCGCCGGGTAATCCGTGGCACCCGTCGTCGCGGCGGTGGCGCGGACGGAGGCGGGCAGCAGCGCTCCCGCCGCCGCGATCGCGGCGCCCTGAAGAATTCTTCTGCGTTCCATGCGAACTCCTGTGGGGGTGAGAGGGGCAGGGAGACGGAAGGCGGGATGCCGGGTGCGGGCCCACCGTACGGGCGCCGCACATGTCGCGGAAGACGGCAGGTGCCTCAAATCCCGCCCATACAAGGGGTGTTCAGGCGGGGGAGACGCGCCGTCAGACGCCCTGCGCCTCCGCCCAGGCGGCCGCCGGATCGTCGTCGGACGGACCCGCCGGGAACCACTGACCGTTCTCCTTCCGGTACGGATACCAGCGCCCGTCCGGTCCGTAGCGGAGCTGGAGGCCACCGTCCGCCGACGTCCAGCGGTTGCGCTCGGCCCGCAGCCGGGGCGCCTCGTCCTCCTCCCACGCCTCGGCCAGCCGGAACCTGGCCCGGGCCAGCGCCTCGCCGTCCAGGGGCCGGTCCTCGTCGAGCACGGCGAGCGCGGTCGCCCCACCGTACCGCCAGGCCGCGACCGCGGCGGGGAGCCCGGCGCGCGTCTTTCCCGCGCCGCTCGCCAGCCGGTGGACGATCCACGGCTCCGGGCGCGCTTCGGCGGCCAGTCTGACCGCGTCCTGGCGTGCCGTCAGCCCCTCGGGCACCGGGCGTCCTTCGTGGCCGGGCGCCAGCGCGTCGGCGAGCATCCGGTGCGCCCGGGCCGCCGCGTCCCGCACCAGCATCTCCAGCGCCGTCGGATCCACCCCCGCCTCGGGGTCCGTCTCCGTGTCCAGTGAGGGGGCGGGGCCCGGCTCGCCGGGAAGCACCGGGGGAGCCGGCAGCGCGGGCAGGATGGAGCCGGCGGCGTACACCTGCTCCGCCGGTACGCCGATCGGACCCGGGTCCGGCGCCGGCACCCCGGCCCCAGCCGTGACGTCCGCCGTCCCGGCCGTCGCCGCGATCCGCTCCTGGAGCCCGTCCAGCAGCATCCGTTCGCCGCGCCCCCGCATCAGCAGCAGCACGAACGGATCCTGGTCCAGGAGCCGCGCCACCTGGTAGCAGAGGGCGGCGGTGTGCAAGCAGTGGTCCCACGCCTCGCAGGTGCACCGCGGCTCCAGGTCACCGATGCCCGGGAGCAGATCCATGCCGGCCGCCGCGGCGTCCTCCACCAGGTGCGGCGGCATCTCCCGGTCGAGCAGCGCGGCGATGTGCCCCGTCCGCTCGGTCGCCATGCCCAGGAAACGGCCCCACTCCTGTTCGTCCAGCTCCTGGAGCAGGACATCACTGCGGTAGGTGCTTCCGTTCCGCTCACGCACCACGGCCGTGATCCGGCCGGGGCGCACGGACACGGCGCCGACCCCGCCCTCCCGGGCCACGCGCCGCCCCGCCTTCAGCTGCCGGAGGTCCAGAGCGGTGTCCTCCAGCGCCTTGAGCCACGCCTTTCCCCACCAGGAAACGGCGAAACCGCGTCCGGGTGCCGGGGGCAGGGCGGCGAACGTGCGCTCCTGCGCTGCCGCCCCGTCCTCCCGTTCGTCGCCGCCGTCGGCGAACTCCTCGGCCTCGTATCCGTCCCTCATCGCGTCCCCCCTCGAAGTTCCACCAGGTCCGCCAGCTCCGCGTCGCTGAGCTCGGTCAGCGCGCTCTCGCCGGAGCCGAGCACCGCGTCCGCCAGCCCCTGCTTGCGGGCGAGCATGTCCGCGATCCGGTCCTCGATCGTGCCCTCGGCGATCAGCCGGTGCACCTGGACCGGCTGCGTCTGCCCGATCCGGTACGCGCGGTCGGTGGCCTGCGCCTCGACCGCCGGGTTCCACCAGCGGTCGAAGTGCACCACATGAGCGGCCCGGGTCAGGTTGAGCCCCGTGCCCGCGGCCTTCAGGGACAACAGGAACACCGGTGCCTCGCCCGCCTGGAACCGGTTCACCATCTCCTCCCGCGCGGCGACCGGCGTTCCCCCGTGCAGGAACTGCGTGCCGATGCCGCGCGCCGCCAGATGCCGTTCGAGCAGCCGGGCCATGCCGACGTACTGCGAGAAGACCAGCACCCCGGCGCCCTCCGCCACCATGGTGTCCAGGAGTTCGTCGAGCAGTTCCAGCTTCCCCGAGCGGCCCCCGATGCGCGGTTCGTCCTCCTTGAGGTACTGCGCCGGGTGGTTGCAGATCTGCTTGAGCGAGGTCAGCAGCTTCACCACGAGGCCGCGCCGGGCCATGCCGTCGGCCTCCGCGATCGCCGCCAGCGTCTCCCGCACCACCGCCTCGTACAGCCCCGCCTGTTCGGGCGTCAGCGACACCGTCCGGTCCGTCTCCGTCTTCGGCGGCAGCTCCGGCGCGATGCCGGGGTCCGACTTGCGCCGGCGCAGCAGAAACGGCCGCACCAGCGCGCCCAGCCGCTCGGCCGCCGCCGGGTCCCCGCCCTCCACCGCCCGCGCGTACCGGGTGCGGAACGTGCCGAGCCGCCCCAGCAGCCCCGGTGTCGTCCAGTCGAGGATCGCCCACAGCTCGGAGAGGTTGTTCTCCACCGGGGTGCCCGTCAGCGCCACCCGCGCCCCGGCGCCGATGGTGCGCAACGCGCGGGCCGTCGCCGAGTACGGGTTCTTCACGTGCTGCGCCTCGTCCGCCACGACCATGCCCCACCGCGCCGCGGCGAGCCTCGGTGCGTCCAGTCGCATCGTCCCGTACGTGGTGAGTACGAACCCGTCCTCCGCCAGGTCGTCCAGGGTGCGGGACGCGCCGTGGAAGCGGCGGACCGGGGTGCCGGGGGCGAACTTCTCGATCTCGCGCTGCCAGTTGCCCATCAGCGAGGTCGGGCACACCACGAGCGTGGGCCCGGCGCCTCCTTCCAGGGCCTGGCGGTGCAGGTGCAGCGCGATCAGCGTGATCGTCTTGCCGAGCCCCATGTCGTCGGCGAGGCAGCCGCCGAGCCCGAGCGAGGTCATGGTGTGCAGCCAGTTCAGACCCCGGAGCTGGTAGTCCCGCAGGGTCGCGGTGAGCGCGGCCGGCTGACCGACCGCCGGCTCCCTGCCACCGCCCGGCCGGGCCGGGTCGGCGACACGCTCGCGCAGCCGCTCAAGCCAGCCGGCGGCCCGGACCTCGACCCGCCGGCCGTCCACCTCGGCGGAACCGGTCAGCGCCGCGCCCAGCGCGTCGATCGGGGAGACCTTCCGGTCCTGCGTCTCCCGGGCCCGCCGTGCCTCGTCGGGGTCGATGAGCACCCACTGGTCGCGCAGCCGCACCAGCGGCCGGCCCGCCTCGGCCAGCCGGTCCAGCTCCTCGCGGCTGAGCTGCTGGTCACCGAGGGCGAACCACCAGTTGAAGGTGAGCAGGGCATCGGACGACAGCAGCGGCGCGGCGTCCGACGCGGTACGCGCGAGCCCCTGGGACGCGCCGCCGTCCGCCTCCTCGCCGTCCGGTCCGATCACCGCGCGCGCCGTGAGCTTGCGGGCGGTCAGCTCCCGGGGCCAGTGCACCTGGACGCCCGTCGCGGCGAGCGCCCGCGCGGCGGGTCCGAGGAGTTCGCCGATCTCCTCGTCGGCGGGTTCCACCGCGTCCGGCACGGCCGCCGACAACAGGGGAGTGAGCGTCGGCCAGGCCCGGGCGGCCCGGCGCAGCATCAGCAGGGTGTCCATCCGCGCGCGCTGCCCGAACGCCTCCGCGGCCGGCCCACCGCCCGCCCATACCTCGGCGGCGTCGGCGACCACGGCGGGGTCGCTGACACTGTGGATCTGCGGCACCACGCGGAACGACGGGACGGTACCCGGTCCGTCGCCCCGGTCGAGCCCCGTCACCTCCACGCGCAGCGACAGCCGGACCCCCGCGTCGTGGCCCGCGGCGACATCGGCGGCCCAGGCGCGGTGGCCGGGCAGACGCTGCGGCTCCCACGCGGTGAACGCCGGGCCCCCTGCGGCGAGCGGCGCGGCGGCGGTCCGGGGCAGCGAGTCGGCGACCGCGTCGAGGAACGCCCGTACCAGGCTTTCCGGTTCGGGCAGGAGGAGCGGCCGGGCCGCCGCGTCGACGGGCACGGCGTGGGCGGTGGGCGGCATGGAGGCGGCCAGGGT
>NZ_JAAGNI010000496.1 GCF_010550605.1 Streptomyces sp. SID9727 | reverse complement strand
CGACCGACGGGGGGCCGGGGTGCGAAATACGTCCGGGATGAGACGGTGAACGGCCGCGCGGGCACCTCCCGGCCGCCCGCGCACTCGGCCCGCCCGGGCCGGGATGTCCGCCGGACGGGCCGGGATGTCCGCCGGACGGGCCGGGGTGTGTCGCCGTGCGGGCCGGTCGTCCCGGGGGAGCGGTCCACGCTCATCCGCGAGAGGACCGGGCGGCGCACCGCGTCCGGCGCTCAGCCCAGTGGCCGGTCGCCGCCCAGCGGTGCGGCCAGCCAACTCGCCGCCCGCGCACGGAAGTCGGCCGGGGCCAGCGATCCGGCACCCTCCGGGACGACGCCCAGCAGCGGAGCCCCGGCGGCGACGGGGAGGTCCGCCACATTGCAGCGCGCCGCGAGATCGGGCGCGGCCGGCATGCTGCCGATGACCACCCCCAGGCAGTCGAGCCGCCGGGCCCGCAGCGCCTCCGCCGTCAGGGCCGTGGAGTTGAGCGTGCCCAGACCGGCCGGGGCGACCACCAGGACCGGGGCCGCGAGCAGCCGGGCCGCGTCCGCCAGGGTCGCGCCCTCGTCGTCGAACCGTACGAGCAGCCCGCCGGCGCCCTCGACCAGGCCC
>NZ_JAAGNI010000367.1 GCF_010550605.1 Streptomyces sp. SID9727 | reverse complement strand
GGCCAGCGCGGAGAGGAACGCGGGCCCCTGCGCGTACCGCTCCCAGCTCCCGGGGGAGGGGGGCGCGGGGGCGGGCAGGGGTGCGGGCGACGGCTTGGCCTCGGCCTGCGCGTTGCGCGGGGGGACGGCGAGCTGGAGGACGTCGGCGAGGCTGCCCGCGTACCGGTCGGCGACGGCACGGGCGAGGGCGAGGAGGCCGGGGCCGAGGACCGGCTCGGGCGAGACGACGGAGGCGAGCGCGGCGAGTGCCCCGTTGTAGTCGGACTCGGCCAGCCGCTCGATGAGGAAGCCGTCCACGAGCCCGCCACCCTCGCGCCGGCCGCCGCGCACCTGGCGGCCCCCGGCTCCGAAGCGGACCCGGACGCGCACCCCGGGCTGTGCGTCGGCGTCCAGTTCCTCGGGTACGGCGTAGTCGAAGTACTGGTCGAGGTGGAGCGCGCCCTTGTTGACGAGGACGCGGGCGACGGGCAGTTCCCCGGCGAGGGCGGCACCGCGCCAGGTCCGCGGTTTGGCGCGCGGCACATCGGCCCGGCGGACGGCCTCCCGGATCAGCGCAAGCTGTTCCGGCGCCCCCGCCCCGGGCTCGTCGGACCGCTCGTTCTCGCTGCTCACAGCTCCATCCCTACCAGACGCCTCGGACAACGGCCCCGGCCCGCCGCGTGGCCCCCGGCCGTGAAACGCCGGAGCCCGGACACCGTGACGGCGTCCGGGCTCCGGCGGAAGACCGGCAGTGCGCGGTGCTTACAGACCGGCGGCGGCGCGCAGCGCGTCCACCCGGTCCGTGCGCTCCCACGTGAAGTCGGGCAGCTCGCGGCCGAAGTGGCCGTACGCGGCGGTCTGGGCGTAGATCGGGCGCAGCAGGTCGAGGTCGCGGATGATCGCGGCCGGGCGGAGGTCGAAGACCTCGCCGATGGCGTGCTCGATCTTCTCGGTGTCGACCGCGGCGGTGCCGAAGGTCTCCACGAAGAGGCCCACCGGCTCGGCCTTGCCGATCGCGTACGCGACCTGGACCTCGCAGCGGGCGGCGAGGCCGGCCGCGACGACGTTCTTGGCGACCCAGCGCATGGCGTACGCGGCCGAGCGGTCCACCTTCGACGGGTCCTTGCCGGAGAAGGCGCCGCCGCCGTGGCGGGCCATGCCCCCATAGGTGTCGATGATGATCTTGCGGCCGGTCAGACCGGCGTCGCCCATCGGGCCGCCGATCTCGAAGCGCCCGGTCGGGTTGACCAGGAGGCGGTAGCCCTCGGTGTCGAGCTTGATGCCGTCCTCGATGAGCTGGTTCAGCACGTGCTCGACGACGAACTCGCGGATGTCGGGCGCGAGCAGCGAGTCGAGGTCGATGTCGCTGGCGTGCTGCGAGGAGACGACGACGGTGTCGAGGCGGACGGCCTTGTCGCCGTCGTACTCGATGGTGACCTGGGTCTTGCCGTCAGGGCGCAGGTACGGGATGGTCCCGTTCTTGCGGACCTCGGACAGGCGCCGCGAGAGCCGGTGCGCGAGGTAGATCGGCAGCGGCATGAGCTCGGGGGTCTCGTCGCAGGCGTAGCCGAACATCAGGCCCTGGTCGCCGGCGCCCTGCTTGTCGAGCTCGTCCTCGTCGCCCTCGACGCGCTTCTCGTACGCCGTGTCGACGCCCTGGGCGATGTCCGGGGACTGTGCGCCGATGGACACCGAGACGCCGCAGGAGGCGCCGTCGAAGCCCTTCTTCGAGGAGTCGTAGCCGATCTCCAGGACCTTGTTGCGGACCAGCGTCGGAATGTCGGCGTACGCCTTGGTCGTGACCTCACCCGCGACGTGCACGAGACCGGTGGTGATCAGGGTCTCGACGGCGACGCGGGAGGACGGGTCCTCGCGCAGGAGCGCGTCGAGAATGGTGTCGCTGATCTGGTCGGCGATCTTGTCGGGGTGGCCCTCGGTCACGGACTCCGAGGTGAAGAGACGGCGGGACACATCGCTCCCTGGGGTTGCAGCGGCTGCTGGCTGATCATTGGCCGGACCGTCCGGGAGCTGCGCCCGGCATGGTCCAGGGTGCAGTTTATCGGTCGGCTCCCGCCGTCGGACAACGTGTCTCGCCCTTTGGCCGTCCTGGGACGTGTTCCACCAGGGCCGGAACCCCCCTGAGGCCCGCTGCCGCAAGGCCCCGGGCCGTTTCGCGGGGACGCCGGCCGCCCCGGCGTGTCATCGGAAATTCATCCGAGGCGGGCCGCGACGAGGTCCCACACCGTGTCGGCCAGTGCCTCCTTGGGCCCGTAGGGCACGGGGGTCTCGGTGCCGTCGGCGCCGAGCACCACGGCCTCGTTCTCCTCCGCGCCGAAGGTCTTGCGCTCCCCGACCTCGTTGACCACCAGCAGGTCGCAGCCCTTGCGGCGCAGTTTCTCGCGGCCGTTGGCCAGGACGTCGTCGGTCTCGGCGGCGAATCCGACGACGATCTGCCCGGGCGTGGCGCGCTCGGCGGAAACCTCGGCGAGGATGTCCGGGTTGCGGACGAGCGCGATGGGGGCGGGCTCCTGGCCGTCCTTCTTCTTGATCTTCCCGGGGGCGTACTCGGCGGGCCGGAAGTCGGCGACGGCGGCGGCCATGACCACGACGTCGGCGTCCCGGGCCGCCTTCAGCACGGCCTCGCGCAGCTGCGTCGCGGTGCCGGCGCGGACGACGTCGGCGCCGGACGGGTCGGGCAGCCCGGTGTTGGCCTCGACCAGGGTCACCCGGGCACCGCGCGCGACGGCGGTGCGCGCGAGCGCGTAGCCCTGTTTGCCGGAGGACCGGTTGCCGAGGTAGCGGACCGGGTCGAGGGGTTCCCTCGTACCGCCGGCGCTGATCACCACGTGCCGGCCCGCGAGGTCGGGGGCGGCGGCGCCCCGGGCAAGGACCCGGCGGCAGACCTCGTAGATCTCGCCCGGGTCGGGCAGCCGGCCCTTGCCGGTGTCGACGCCGGTGAGGCGGCCGACGGCGGGCTCGATGACGACGGCACCCCGGCGGCGCAGCGTCGCGACGTTCTCCTGGGTGGCGGGGTGCTCCCACATCTCGGTGTGCATGGCCGGGGCGAAGACGACCGGGCAGCGGGCGGTGAGCAGGGTGTTGGTGAGCAGGTCGTCGGCGAGGCCGTGGGCGGCCTTGGCCAGCATGTCGGCGGTGGCGGGCGCGACGACGACGAGGTCGGCGTGCTGCCCGATCCGCACGTGGGGCACCTCGTGGACGTCGTTCCAGACCTCGGTGGAGACGGGGTGGCCGGAGAGCGCGGACCAGGTCGCGGCGCCGACGAAGTTCAGGGCGGACGCGGTGGGGACGACCCGTACGTCGTGGCCTGACTCGGTCAGCCGGCGCAGCAGCTCGCACGCCTTGTACGCGGCGATGCCGCCGCTGACCCCCAGAACGACCTTCGGCTTGTCCACTGCGTCTCCCCGCACTCGGTTACGCACCCTGCGTACGTACGTCTCCATGCTGCCTCACGGGCCCGGGCGCCGACCGGTCGGCCCGGACAACACCTCGGGCCCGGCGGATGATCCGCCGGGCCCGGGATGAAGACGCGTCGTCGCCGCTTACTGCGCGGGGCCCTCGATGGCCTCGGACGTGAGCAGGCCGGCGTTGATCTCGCGGAGCGCGATCGAGAGCGGCTTCTCGTGCACGTGGGTGTCGACGAGCGGACCGACGTACTCGAGGAGGCCCTCACCGAGCTGCGAGTAGTACGCGTTGATCTGGCGCGCGCGCTTGGCGGCGTAGATCACGAGGCTGTACTTCGAGTCGGTTGCTTCGAGGAGCTCATCAATCGGCGGGTTGATGATGCCCTCGGGCGTGGTGATGGAAGAGGACACGCTCTGCCTTCCGAAGGGGATGAAGATCAAAGAATTCTTTGACAGTCAGGGGCCGTGGTGCCGGGCCCCGCTGCCGGTGGTTCACTCGCCGGCGGCGCGGTGGCCGGAAGCCTCCAGCATCAAGGCTAGCAGCTCACGTGCCACGTCCTCGACGGAGGTGTTGACGAGCGTCGTGTCGAACTCCGCCTCGGCGGCCAGTTCCACCTTGGCGGCTCCGAGCCGGCGTTCGATCACCTCGGGCGCCTCGGTCCCCCGGCCGGTGAGCCGGCGGACCAGCTCCTCCCAGCTCGGCGGGGCGAGGAAGACCAGCTGGGCGTCGGCCATGGACTGGCGGACCAGCCGGGCGCCCTGGAGGTCGATCTCCAGGAGCACCGGCTCCCCCGCCTCCAGCCGCTCCTGCACGGCGCGGCGCGGCGTGCCGTAGCGGTTGCCGGCGAACTCGGCCCACTCCAGCAGCTCGCCGTTGGCGATCAGCTTGTCGAACTCCTCGTCGTCCACGAAGAAGTAGTGGACGCCGTTGCGTTCGCCGGGGCGGGGCTTGCGGGTCGTCGCCGACACCGAGAGCCACACCTCGGGGTGGACCTTGCGCATATGCGCGACGACCGTGCTCTTGCCGACCCCCGAGGGGCCGGAGAGCACGGTCAGCCGCGGACGTACGTCCGGGGGTACGGGGGACGTCCCCCGGGATGTTGCAGCCATGGAGCGATTATCCAGGTTCTCAGGGGTGCCTGAGAACTCAGGCGGCGGTGCCGCCGAACTCGCGCTCCAGGGATGCGATCTGGTTGGAGCCAAGCCCCCGCACACGGCGGCTCTCGGAGATGCCGAGCCGCTCCATGATCTGCTTGGCACGGACCTTGCCCACACCGGGCAGGGACTCCAGCAGGGCGGAGACCTTCATCTTGCCGATGACGTCGTTCTCCTGGCCCGACTTGATGACCTCGTGGAGGGAGGCGCCGGAGTGCTTGAGTCGATTCTTGACCTCGGCCCGCTCCCGGCGAGCCGCGGCGGCCTTTTCGAGCGCGGCTGCGCGCTGTTCAGGGGTAAGGGGCGGAAGAGCCACGCCTACGTCACCTCGGATGTCGATCTGTCGGATACGGACCGGTGAGGCAGCGGGATCGCCCCTCACCTGCTGAGCCGCGAACACCCCGTGCGCGTCGGCTCTCGACGGAGACTAGCGGCCAAGGCCGCCGGAGTCAGCGAGAACAGACGAAAAGTCCTGGTCAGCCTCTGCCGACCAGGACTTTTCAGGCATAACCACCGAGTTTTTTCGTCAGGATTCCGTCAACACACGGTTACGTGGCAGGGTCAGCGGTCCGAGACCGCCGCACGGACCTCGTCCGCGAACCGCTCGGCGGCCCCGCGCAGCCCCGCGATGTCCGGGCCGTGGCGCAGCACGCCCCGGCTGACGGTCGGCACCACGTTGCCCACCGCGTCGCCGAAGACGCCCGGCAGATCGGCCGGGGTCGCCCCCTGCGCGCCGATGCCCGGGGCGAGCAGCGGCCCGTTGATCGCGAGGTCCACGCCCACGTCGCCGAGCGTGGCGCCGACGACCGCCCCGACCGAGCCGAGCGGGGCGGCCCCCGCGTTCTCGGCGGCCATGTGGTCGAGCATCAGCTGGGCCAGCGAACGGCCGTCGGCGGCCGTGGCGCGCTGCACCTCGGCGCCCTCCGGGTTGGAGGTCAGCGCGAGCACGAAGACACCGGCGCCGGAGACCGCCGCCGCGTCGAGCGCGGGACGCAGCGAGCCGAAGCCGAGGTACGGCGAGACCGTGACCGCGTCCGAGAACAGCGGCGAGTCCTTGTCCAGGTAGGTCGCCGCGTAGGCACCCATGGTCGAGCCGATGTCACCGCGCTTGGCGTCCATCAGGACGAGGGCGCCGGCCGCGCGGGCCTCCTCGACGGCCTTCTCCAGGACCGCGACGCCGCGCGAGCCGAAGCGCTCGAAGAACGCGGACTGCGGCTTGAGCACGGCGACCCGGTCGGCCAGCGCCTCGACGACGGTACGGGTGAACCGCTCCAGGCCCGCGATGTCGTCGCTCAGCCCCCAGGCGGTGAGCAGCGAGGCGTGCGGGTCGATGCCGACGCAGAGCGGGCCTCGCGTGTCCATGGCGTGGCGCAGCCGGGCGCCGAAGGGTTCCAGGGTCATTTCACTGCCTTCCGGGATTCCGCGCCGACGGCGTCGGCGAGCGTGGCGTACGGGGAGGCGGCCAGGCGCGCGGCCAGCCCCTTGTGGATCGCGCGGGCGTAGAACGGGCCCTCGTAGATGAAGGCGCTGTAGCCCTGGACGAGGGTGGCGCCGGCCAGGATGCGCTGCCAGGCGTCCTCGGCGTTCTCGACGCCGCCGACGCCCACCAGGGTGATCCGGTCCCCCACGCGCCGGTGGAGGCGGCTCAGGACCTCCAGTGAGCGCTCCTTGAGGGGGGCTCCCGACAGACCGCCGGTCTCCTTCACCAGGGCCGCCGGGGACTTCAGGTCCAGGCCCTCGCGGGCGATGGTGGTGTTGGTGGCGATGATCCCGTCCAGGCCCAGCTCGACGGCCAGGTCGGCGACGGCGTCGACGTCCTCGTCCGCGAGGTCCGGGGCGATCTTGACGAGCAGCGGGACGCGGCGGTGGGTGACGGTGCGGTCGGCCGCCTCGCGCACGGCGGTGAGCAGCGGGCGCAGCGACTCGGTGGCCTGGAGGTTGCGCAGGCCGGGGGTGTTGGGAGAGGAGACGTTGACGACGAGGTAGTCCGCGTGGGCGGCCAGGCGCTCGGTGGACTTCACGTAGTCGGCCGCGGCGTCGGCCTCGGGGACGACCTTGGTCTTGCCGATGTTGACGCCGACGGTGGTGCGGAAGACCGGTGTGCGGGCGGCGAGCCGGGCGGCGACGGCGGCGGAGCCCTCGTTGTTGAAGCCCATGCGGTTGATGAGCGCGCGGTCCGCCACCAGGCGGAACAGCCGCTTCTTCGGGTTTCCGGGCTGCGCCTCGCCGGTCACGGTACCGATCTCGACGTGGTCGAAGCCAAGCATCGCCATGCCGTCGATCGCGACCGCGTTCTTGTCGAAGCCGGCGGCGAGCCCGAAGGGCCCGTGCATCCGCAGGCCCAGCGCCTCGGTGCGCAGCGACGTGTACCGGGGGGCGAGGGCGGCGGCCAGGAAGGTGCGCAGCACGGGGACGCGGGCGGCGAGGCGGATCCAGCGGAAGGCCAGGTAGTGGGCGCGCTCGGGGTCCATGCGCTTGAAGACCAGCTGGAAGAAGAACTTGTACATCACGGTGTCACGGTGTCCTCATGAAGAGGGGGACACCGTTTCCGGTGTCCCCCTTGTGGGCTGCCTGCCTAGTCGCGGGCCGCGGTCAGGTGCTCCGCGTGTTCCTGGAGGGAACGGACGCCGACGTCTCCGTTGTTGAGGGCGTCGATGCCCTGGACCGCCGCGGCGAGCGCCTGGACCGTGGTCAGGCAGGGCACGGAGCGGGCGACGGCCGCGGTGCGGATCTCGTAGCCGTCGAGCCGGCCGCCGGTCCCGTACGGGGTGTTGACGATGAGGTCGACACCGCCCTCGTGGATGAGCTGGACGATGGTCGGCTCGCCGTTCGGGCCCTCGCCCTCGGACTGCTTGCGCACGACCGTGGCGTTGATGCCGTTGCGCTTGAGGACCTCGGCGGTGCCGGAGGTCGCCAGCAGCTCGAAGCCGTGGGCGACCAGCTCGCGGGCCGGGAAGATCATCGAGCGCTTGTCGCGGTTGGCCACCGAGATGAACGCGCGGCCCTTGGTGGGCAGCGGTCCGTAGGCGCCGGCCTGCGACTTGGCGTACGCGGTGCCGAAGACCGAGTCGATGCCCATGACCTCGCCGGTGGAGCGCATCTCCGGGCCGAGGATGGTGTCGACGCCGCGGCCGTGGATGTCGCGGAAGCGCGACCACGGCATGACGGCCTCCTTGACGGAGATCGGCGCGTCCAGCGGCAGCGTGCCGCCGTCGCCGCTCTTCGGCAGCAGCCCCTCCTCGCGCAGCTCGGCCACGGTCGCCCCCAGCGAGATGCGGGCGGCGGCCTTGGCGAGCGGGACCGCGGTCGCCTTCGAGGTGAAGGGCACGGTCCGGGAGGCGCGCGGGTTGGCCTCCAGGACGTAGAGGATGTCGCCGGAGAGCGCGAACTGGATGTTGATCAGGCCGCGGACGCCGACGCCCTTGGCGATGGCCTCCGTGGAGGCGCGCAGCCGCTTGACGTCGTGGCCGCCGAGGGTGATCGGGGGCAGCGCGCAGGCGGAGTCGCCGGAGTGGATGCCGGCCTCCTCGATGTGCTCCATGACGCCGCCGAGGTAGAGCTCGGTGCCGTCGTAGAGGGCGTCGACGTCGATCTCGATGGCGTCGTCGAGGAAGCGGTCGACCAGGACCGGCCGGGTGGGGCTGATCTCGGTGGACTCGGCGATGTACGCGGAGAGCCGGGTCTCGTCGTACACGATCTCCATGCCGCGCCCGCCGAGCACGTACGAGGGCCGTACGAGGACGGGGTAGCCGATCTCGTCGGCGATCTCCTTGGCCCCGGCGAAGGTGGTGGCGGTGCCGTGCTTGGGGGCGGGCAGGCCGGCCTCGGCCAGGACGCGGCCGAAGGCGCCGCGGTCCTCGGCGGCGTGGATCGCCTCCGGGGAGGTGCCGACGACGGGCACGCCGTTGTCCTTGAGCGCCTGCGACAGGCCCAGCGGGGTCTGGCCGCCGAGCTGGACGACGACGCCCGCGATCGGGCCCGCCAGGGACTCCGCGTGCACGATCTCCAGCACGTCTTCCAGCGTCAGCGGCTCGAAGTACAGGCGGTCGGAGGTGTCGTAGTCGGTGGAGACCGTCTCCGGGTTGCAGTTGACCATCACGGTCTCGTAGCCCGCGTCGCTGAGCGCGAAGGAGGCGTGGACGCAGGAGTAGTCGAACTCGATGCCCTGGCCGATGCGGTTGGGGCCGGAGCCCAGGATGATCACCGCGGGCTTGGTGCGGGGCGCGACCTCCGTCTCCTCGTCGTAGGAGGAGTAGAAGTACGGCGTCTTCGCGGCGAACTCGGCGGCGCAGGTGTCCACCGTCTTGTAGACCGGGCGGATGCCGAGCGCGTGGCGGACCTCGCGGACGACGTCCTCGCGCAGGCCGCGGATCCCGGCGATCTGGACGTCCGAGAAGCCGTGCCGCTTGGCCTCGGCCAGCAGCTCGGGACCGAGCTTGTCGGCGGCGGCCAGCTCGTCGGCGATCTCCTTGATCAGGAAGAGCTGGTCCACGAACCAGGGGTCGATCTTCGTGGCGTCGAAGACCTCCTCCTGGGTGGCGCCGGCCCGGATCGCCTGCATGACGGCGTTGATGCGGCCGTCGGTCGGGCGGACCGCCTCGGCCAGCAGCTCGGCCTTGTCGCCGGGGTCGCCGGTGAAGGTGAACTGCGAGCCCTTCTTCTCCAGGGACCGCAGGGCCTTCTGCAGGGCCTCGGTGAAGTTCCGGCCGATCGCCATGGCCTCGCCCACCGACTTCATGGTGGTGGTGAGGGTGGAGTCGGCCGAGGGGAACTTCTCGAAGGCGAAGCGCGGGGCCTTGACGACGACGTAGTCGAGGGTCGGCTCGAAGGAGGCCGGGGTCTTCTCGGTGATGTCGTTGGGGATCTCGTCCAGCGTGTAGCCGACGGCCAGCTTGGCGGCGATCTTGGCGATCGGGAAGCCGGTGGCCTTGGAGGCGAGCGCCGAGGAGCGGGAGACGCGCGGGTTCATCTCGATGACGATGACGCGGCCGTCGGCGGGGTCGATCGCGAACTGGATGTTGCAGCCGCCGGTGTCGACGCCGACCTCGCGGATGATCGCGATGCCGATGTCGCGCAGCCGCTGGTACTCGCGGTCGGTGAGGGTCATCGCCGGGGCGACGGTGATGGAGTCGCCGGTGTGGACGCCCATCGGGTCGAAGTTCTCGATGGAGCAGACGACCACGACGTTGTCGTTGCGGTCGCGCATCAGCTCCAGCTCGTACTCCTTCCAGCCGAGGATGGACTCTTCGAGCAGCACCTCGGTGGTCGGGGAGAGCGTGAGCCCCTGGCCCGCGATGCGGCGCAGCTCCTCCTCGTCGTGGGCGAAACCGGAGCCGGCGCCGCCCATGGTGAAGGAGGGGCGGACGACGACGGGGTAGCCGCCGAGCGTCTCGACGCCGGCGAGGACGTCGTCCATGGAGTGGCAGATGACCGAGCGGGCGGACTCGCCGTAGCCGATCTTCTCCTTGACGGCCTCCACGACGCCCTTGAAGAGGTCGCGGTCCTCGCCCTTGTTGATGGCCTCGACGTTGGCGCCGATGAGCTCGACGCCGTACTTCTCCAGCACACCGTTGTCGTGCATGGAGATCGCGGTGTTCAGCGCGGTCTGGCCGCCCAGGGTGGGCAGCAGCGCGTCGGGGCGCTCCTTGGCGATGATCTTCTCGACGAACTCCGGGGTGATCGGCTCGACGTACGTGGCGTCGGCGATCTCCGGGTCGGTCATGATCGTCGCCGGGTTGGAGTTCACCAGGATGACGCGCAGGCCCTCGGCCTTGAGCACGCGGCACGCCTGGGTGCCGGAGTAGTCGAACTCGGCGGCCTGCCCGATGACGATCGGGCCGGAGCCGATGACCAGGACGGACTGGATATCGGAGCGCTTAGGCACGCTGGCCCTCCATCAGGGAAACGAAGCGGTCGAAGAGGTACGCGGCGTCGTGCGGGCCGGCGGCCGCCTCGGGGTGGTACTGGACGCTGAAGGCCGGCCGGTCGAGCAGCTGGAGCCCCTCGACGACCTGGTCGTTCAGGCAGACGTGGGAGACCTCGGCGCGCCCGTAGGCGGTGTCGGAGACCTTGTCGAGGGGGGCGTCGACGGCGAAGCCGTGGTTGTGCGCGGTGACCTCGACCTTGCCGGTCGAGCGGTCCTGCACGGGCTGGTTGATGCCGCGGTGGCCGTACTTCAGCTTGTACGTGCCGAAGCCGAGCGCGCGGCCCAGGATCTGGTTGCCGAAGCAGATGCCGAAGAGCGGGGTCTTCCGCTCCAGGACGCCCTGCATCAGCGCGACGGGGTGGTCGGCGGTGGAGGGGTCGCCGGGGCCGTTGGAGAAGAAGACGCCGTCCGGGGCGACCGCGTAGACCTCTTCCAGGGTGGCGGTGGCGGGCAGCACGTGGACCTCGATGCCGCGCTCGGCCATCCGGTGCGGGGTCATGCCCTTGATGCCGAGGTCGACCGCGGCGACGGTGAACTTCTTGGTGCCGATCGCGGGGACGACGTACGCCTCCTTGGTGGCGACCTCGGCGGACAGGTCGGCGCCCTTCATCTCGGGGGCCTCCTGGACGCGGGCCAGCATCGCCGCCTCGCCGGTGACCGCGTCGCCGGAGAAGATGCCGACGCGCATGGCGCCGCGCTCGCGCAGGTGGCGGGTGAGGGCGCGGGTGTCGACGCCGCTGATCCCGACGACGCCCTGGTTCGCCAGCTCCTCGTCGAGGGTGCGGCGGGAGCGCCAGTTGGAGGGGGTGCGGGCGGGGTCGCGGACGACGTAGCCGGAGACCCAGATCCGCTTCGACTCGGGGTCCTCGTCGTTGACGCCGGTGTTGCCGACGTGCGGAGCGGTCATCACGACGACCTGGCGGTGGTACGAGGGGTCGGTCAGCGTCTCCTGGTAGCCGGTCATGCCGGTGGAGAAGACCGCCTCGCCGAAGGTCTCCCCCACAGCCCCGTAGGCGCGGCCGCGGAAGGTGCGGCCGTCCTCCAGGACGAGTACGGCGGGAACCTGGGTTCCCCGGGTGGAGGTCGTCATCGTGCGATGCCTTCCGTAGTGCTGGTGAGGTGGTTGACGGCGTCGACCCAGGCGGGGTGTTCGGCCGAGTGGTCGGAGCGGAATCCGGAGTCGATCAGCCGGTCGCCGAGCGCCCAGGTGATGACGAGGAGTCCGCCCTCGGGCAGGACCTTGCCCGCCAGTGCCCTTTCGGTGCGGGCGCCGCGCAGGTCGGCGGCCGGGACGAAGAAGTCCGAGGCGCCGGGCCGTACGACGTCGAGCCCGTCCGCGGTCAGGGTGAGCTCGACGCGGCTGCGGGTGCCGAGGCCGTGCGCGACGATCCGGTCGAGCCACTGCCCGGCGGTGGTCGACGCGTGGTAGCGGCCGCACAGGGTGAGCAGCTTCTCGCCGTCCGCGGAGCCCTCCGGCGCGGTGGCCGGGGCGGGCAGGTCGGACTGGAGGCTTCCGCGCCACTTCCAGCCCTGGCGCATCAGCCAGTAGACGAACACGACGAGGACGACGAGTCCGATCACCCAGCTGATCCGTGCGGACCAGTCGGTCACTTCCGCCGACTTCTGCTCGGCGGCGAGGAGGTACAGGGTCTGTGTTGTCACGCGAGCTTCCCGTCGACGACCGTGGCACGGCCCCGCAGGAAGGTGTGGGTCACTCGGCCCGGCAGCTCGCGCCCCTCGTACGGGGTGTTGCGGCTGCGGGAGGCGAAGCCCGCGGGGTCCACCTCTCCACGGTATGCCGGATCGACCAGCGTGAGGTTGGCAGGCTCACCGGCCGAGACGGGGCGGCCGTGTCCTTCGAGGCGTCCGATGGCCGCGGGGCGCGCCGACATGCGGTCGGCTACGCCGGCCCAGTCGAGCAGCCCGGTCTCGACCATCGTCTGCTGGACGACGGAGAGCGCGGTCTCCAGGCCCACCATGCCCATGGCCGCCGCGGCCCACTCGCAGTCCTTGTCCTCGTGCGGGTGCGGGGCGTGGTCGGTGGCGACGCAGTCGATCGTGCCGTCGGCGAGCGCCTCGCGCAGGGCCAGCACGTCGGCCTCGGTGCGCAGCGGCGGGTTCACCTTGTAGACGGGGTTGTAGCTGCGGACGAGCTCGTCGGTCAGGAGCAGGTGGTGCGGGGTGACCTCGGCGGTGACGTTCCACCCCTTGGACTTGGCCCAGCGCACGATCTCCACGGAGCCCGCGGTCGACAGGTGGCAGATGTGGACCCGGGAGCCGACGTGCGCGGCGAGCAGGACGTCGCGGGCGATGATCGACTCCTCGGCGACGGCGGGCCAGCCGCCGAGGCCCAGCTCGGCCGAGACGACGCCCTCGTTCATCTGGGCGCCCTCGGTGAGGCGGGGCTCCTGGGCGTGCTGGGCGACGACGCCGTCGAACGCCTTCACGTACTCCAGGGCGCGGCGCATGATCACCGCGTCGTCCACGCACTTGCCGTCGTCGGAGAAGACCTTCACGCCGGCGGCGGAGTCGTGCATGGCCCCGAGCTCGGCGAGCTGCTTGCCCTCCAGGCCGACGGTGACGGCGCCGACGGGCTGGACGTCGCAGTAGCCGGACTCCTTGCCGAGGCGCCAGACCTGCTCGACCACACCGGCGGTGTCGGCGACCGGGAAGGTGTTGGCCATGGCGTGGACGGCGGTGAAGCCGCCGGCCGCGGCGGCCTTGGTTCCGGTGAGGACGGTCTCGGAGTCCTCGCGGCCGGGCTCGCGCAGGTGGGTGTGGAGGTCGACCAGGCCGGGCAGCAGCACCTGGCCGGCCGCCTCGATCACGGTGGCGTCGCCGGCGTCGAGGCCGGTGCCGACCTCGGCGATGGTCTCGCCGTCGATGAGAACGTCCTGCGGGTCGCCGCCGAGTACCTTCGCACCGCGGATAAGGATCTTGCTCATGGTTACTTGTTCTCCTCGGTACGGGCGGCGGTGGGGGCGGCTGACTCGTAGCCGCCGAGCAGCAGGTAGAGCACGGCCATGCGGATGGAGACGCCGTTGGCGACCTGCTCCACGACCGTGCAGCGGTCGGAGTCGGCGACCTCCGCGGTGATCTCCATCCCGCGGACCATGGGCCCGGGGTGCATGACGACGGCGTGCTCCGGCATCCGGGCCATCCGCTCGCCGTCCAGGCCGTAGCGGCGCGAGTACTCGCGCTCGGTCGGGAAGTAGGCGGCGTTCATCCGCTCGCGCTGCACACGCAGCATCATCACGGCGTCGGACTGGGGCAGCACCTCGTCCAGGCTGTAGCTGACGTCGCAGGGCCACTGTTCGACGCCGACCGGGACCAGGGTGGGCGGGGCGACGAGGGTGACGTGGGCGCCGAGCGTGTGCAGCAGGTGCACGTTGGACCGGGCGACCCGGCTGTGCAGGATGTCGCCCACGATGGTGATCCGGCGGCCGTCGAGGTCCTTGCCGAGCCCCGCGTCGGCGCCGACGAGCCGGCGGCGCATCGTGAAGGCGTCCAGCAGGGCCTGGGTGGGGTGCTCATGGGTGCCGTCGCCCGCGTTGACGACGGCGCCGTCGATCCAGCCCGAGGTGGCCAGCCGGTACGGGGCTCCGGAGGCGCCGTGCCGGATGACGACCGCGTCGGCGCCCATCGCCTCCAGGGTGAGGGCGGTGTCCTTGAGGGATTCGCCCTTGGAGACGGAGGAGCCCTTCGCGGAGAAGTTGATGACGTCGGCGGACAGCCGCTTGGCCGCCGCCTCGAAGGAGATGCGGGTACGCGTCGAGTCCTCGAAGAAGAGGTTGACGACGGTCCGGCCGCGCAGGGTCGGGAGCTTCTTGATCGGCCGGTCCGCGACCCTGGCCATCTCCTCGGCGGTGTCGAGGATCAGGACGGCGTCGTCGCGGGTGAGGTCGGCGGCCGAGATGAGGTGACGCTTCATCTGGGTGTTCTCCGGGTGGCTGGAGGTTTCAGGCATGCGGGCGCGCGGAAGCCGCCGCACGGCGGGCGGGCCGTACGGGCGTGAGGAGCTAGCGCTCGACCGCGGGGGCGGCCTGCTCGACCCCGAGCAGCACGGCGTCGCGGCCGTCCTCCTCGGCGAGCTGGACCTTGACCGTCTCCCGCAGCGACGTGGGGAGGTTCTTGCCGACGTAGTCGGCGCGGATCGGCAGTTCGCGGTGGCCGCGGTCGACGAGGACCGCGAGCTGCACCGCGCGGGGCCGGCCGATGTCGCCGAGCGCGTCGAGGGCGGCGCGGATCGTGCGGCCGGAGAAGAGGACGTCGTCCACCAGGACGACCAGGCGGCCCTCGATGCCCTCGCCGGGGATCTCGGTGCGGGCCAGGGCGCGCGCGGGGCGCAGCCTCAGGTCGTCGCGGTACATGGTGATGTCGAGCGAGCCGACCGGCATCGTGCGGCCGGTGATCTCTTCGAGCTTGGCGGCGAGCCGGCCGGCGAGGAAGACCCCGCGGGTCGGGATGCCCAGGAGCACCACGTCGTCGGCGCCCTTGGCGCGTTCGACGATCTCGTGGGCGATGCGGGTCAGAGCCCGGGCGATGTCGGGAGCCTCCAGAACGGGGCGTGCCGCGTTGCCGGTGGCGTCGTGCTGTGCGTCCATAAGAAACGGACCTCCTTCTCCGCCTCACGGGACGGACCTTAAAGGACGTCGAAATTGCGTCGTCCACGTTACCAGGGCCCGCGCCGGAGCTCGCCCCCACCCCCGGGGAGAGCCGGTACGGACCATCTCAGCTTGACGCGACCAAGTAACGCTGCGTAACCTCACAGTGAGTTACCAGCCACGCGGCCCAGCCGCGTACGTTCCAGCGTCCGGGGAGCCTTATGTCCAGCGAATACGCAAAACAGCTCGGGGCCAAGCTCCGTGCCATCCGCACCCAGCAGGGCCTCTCCCTCCACGGCGTGGAGGAGAAGTCCCAGGGCCGCTGGAAGGCCGTCGTGGTCGGTTCGTACGAGCGCGGCGACCGTGCCGTGACCGTGCAGCGCCTTGCCGAGCTGGCGGACTTCTACGGCGTCCCGGTCCAGGAGCTCCTGCCGGGCACGACGCCCGGCGGTGCCGCCGAGCCGCCGCCGAAGCTGGTCCTCCAGCTGGAGCGCCTGGCGCACGTCCCGCCGGAGAAGGCCGGCCCCCTCCAGCGTTACGCGGCGACGATCCAGAGCCAGCGCGGCGACTACAACGGCAAGGTGCTGTCGATCCGCCAGGACGACCTGCGCACGCTGGCCGTGATCTACGACCAGTCGCCTTCGGTGCTCACGGAGCAGCTGATCAGCTGGGGCGTGCTCGACGCGGACGCGCGCCGCGCCGTCGCCCACGACGAGGGCTGAGCAGCCCCTCGGAGAAACGTGCCGCCGGGTTCGGCGGGGCTCCTCACGGACGCCCCGCCGGGCCCGGCTTTTCTCGTACGCCCCAGAGGTGCGCACGGACATGCCGAAGGGCCCACGGCTGAAGCCGTGGGCCCTTCGTCGGCGGAACGCCGCCGGGTCACTGCTCCCGGCGGAGATTCGGCTTGAGGTCCTTGAAACGGGCCAGCAGGCCGTT
This sequence comes from Streptomyces sp. SID9727, assembly GCF_010550605.1. GTDB lineage: Bacteria > Actinomycetota > Actinomycetes > Streptomycetales > Streptomycetaceae > Streptomyces. Next base: position 2,835 of record NZ_JAAGNI010000367.1, on the reverse strand, counting down.
CACGAACGACGGGGAGTCGTCGGTGGAGAACTCCTTGGCGATCTGCACCGCCTCGTCGATGACCACCGCGTCCGGGGTCCCGTCCACCCAGATCAGCTCGTACGCGCCGAGCCGCAGGATGTTCCGGTCGGCGACCGGCATGCGGTCGAGGTCCCAGCCCTCGGAGTAGGTGACGATGAGGTCGTCGATGCGGTCCGCGTACGGCGCGTACCCCTCGACGAGCTCCATCGTGTACTCGGTGACCGGCGGCTGGCGGGTGTCGGACCGCGAGTGCCGGACCCAGTCCGCGAGGACCGTCAGCACGGACTCGCCGCGCTGGTCGGCCTCGAAGAGGATCTGGAAGGCACGCTTGCGTGCCGTGTTACGAGCAGCCACGACTACTTGTTCACCCGGCTGAGGTACTCACCGGAGCGGGTGTCGACCTTGATCTTCTCACCGGTGGTGATGAAGAGCGGAACACCGATCTCGTAGCCGGTCTCCAGCGTGGCCGGCTTGGTGCCGCCGGTGGAGCGGTCGCCCTGGACGCCCGGGTCGGTGTGCTGGATGGTCAGCTCGACGGCGGCCGGCAGCTCGACGTAGAGCACCTCGCCGTCGTGCTGGGCGACGGAGGCGGTGAAGCCCTCGATCAGGAAGTTGGCGGCGTCGCCGACGGCCTTGCGGTCGACCATCAGCTGGTCGTAGGTGTCCATGTCCATGAAGACGAAGTACTCGCCGTCCATGTACGAGAACTGCATGTCGCGCTTGTCGACCGTGGCCGTCTCGACCTTGACGCCGGCGTTGAAGGTCTTGTCGACGACCTTGCCGGAGAGCACGTTCTTGAGCTTGGTGCGCACGAAGGCCGGGCCCTTGCCGGGCTTGACGTGCTGGAACTCGACGACGGACCAGAGCTGGCCTCCGTCGAGCTTGAGCACCATGCCGTTCTTGAGGTCGTTCGTGGAAGCCACGGTTGCGGAATCTCCTGGGCTGAAGCTGGTGGAACGACCGGGAACCGCGCGCTAGAGCGCGAGCAGCTCCTTGGTCGTAATGGTGAGTAGCTCGGGTCCGCCGTCCGCCTCGGGGCGCACGACGAGCGTGTCATCGATCCGGACCCCGCCCCGGCCCGGGAGGTGGACCCCCGGTTCGACGGTGACCGGCACACAAGCGTCCAGTTTACCCATGGCGTCGGGTGCCAGCTGCGGGTCCTCATCGATTTCGAGCCCCACCCCGTGGCCCGTGAAGGGCGCCAGGCCCTCGCCGTGGCCCGCGGAGTCCAGGAGATGGCGGGCGGCCCGGTCCACGTCGCGGTACTCGGCGCCGGGCAGCAGGGCCTCGCGTCCGGCCCGCTGAGCGGCGAAAACCAGCTCGTACAGCTCGATCTGCCAGTCGGCGGGCGCCGTTCCGATGACGAAGGTCCGGCCGATCTCGCAGCGGTAGCCCCGGTAGTTGGCGCCCAGGCAGACCGAGAGGAAATCTCCTTCCTCCACCCGCCGGTCCGAGGGCCGGTGGCGGCCTCGGCCGGAGTGGGGGCCGGTGGCGACGGAGGTCGCGAAGGCGGGGCCGTCGGCACCGTGGTCCACCAGCCGGCGCTCCAGCTCCAGCGCCAGGTGACGTTCGGTGCGGCCGACGAGGATCGATTCGAGGAGTTCGCCCAGCGCCTGGTCGGTGATCTCGGCCGCGATCCGCAGGCAGCCGATCTCCTCCTCGTCCTTGACGATGCGCAACTGCTCGACCGTCGCGCCCAGATCGGCCAGCCGCAGCTTCGGGGCGACCGAGGCCATGGCCCGGTGCCGGGCGACCGTCAGGTCGTGCTCCTCGACGGCCAGCGACTCCGCTCCGGCGCCGGCGGCCACGTCGGCGGCGGCGACCACGGGGTCCCCGCCCGCCACCGGCAGCAGGTCGACCCGCAGGTGCTCGTCGGTGCGCCCGTCGGCCGGGTCAGCGGTCGGCGGACGGGGGCAGAGCAGGACGTCCTCTCCGGGGCCGAGCAGCAGCACAGCACCCGGGGGCGCACCCCCGGCCAGGTAGCGGACGTTGGCGGGGCGGGAGACCAGGGCGGCCGCGGATCCGACTGCGGCGCACCGGTCGCGGAGCAGCCCGCGTCGGACGGCGTACACCTCTGACATGCGTCGAGCGTACGAGCGCGGCGCCGGGACCGCCCGGCGGGCGCATCCGACCGGGGGTCGGGCGGCCGTGGGCGCGGGACGGGCGCCGCCGCCTCACCAGGAAGGAGGGCTGGCCAGGGAGCGGGCGAGTATGTCGTCCAGGACCCGGGCGGTGGTCTCCACGTCGTACGTCGAGTTGTCGATGATCGGGAGCCCGGAGCCGTACCAGCCGGCCATCCGGCCGTGGATGCGGGCCACCTCCTCGTCGGAGAGGCGGCGGTTGCCGCTGCGCTCGGCGTTGCGCTCCAGGACGATCTCCAGACCGGGCAGCAGCACGACCGGCAGCAGCCCGGGGCCGACGTGGCGCTTCCAGCCGCCGAGGCCGACGACCGGCCGGTCGGGGAAGACCGCGTCGTCCAGGATGCAGGAGATCCCGTTGGCCAGGAAGTTGCGGGCGGCGAAACCGCAGGTGCGGCGGGCCAGGCGGTACTGGGCCTCCGACTGGTCGTTCCACCCGGCCTGCGGGTCGGCGAAGCCGGAGCAGACCCACTCCCGGACGTCGTCCAGGCTGACGTGGGCGGTGGGGACCCGGCGGCGGGCCGCCCAGAGCCGGGCCACGGTGGTCTTCCCGGCGCCCGCCGGGCCGATGAGGAGCACGGCGAGCGTCGCGTTGCCCGTGCCCGGCTCGGCGGGCGGCGCGGGCAGCGGTACGGGCCTGCCGGGCGGCAGCTGGACGTGCCCGGTGGTCTCGCGG
>NZ_JAAGNI010000356.1 GCF_010550605.1 Streptomyces sp. SID9727 | reverse complement strand
TGGTGAGGTGCCGTCGGATGAACGGTGCCGTTCCCAGAACGAGGGCGGCGAAGACTGCCAGCCGTTGCAGGCGGGGCTGAGCGGCGAGGTTGCTGTCCTGGATGCCGTAGGCCGCGTACCAGTTGGCGGCGAGGTCGGTCGCCACGATGACGCAGGCGAGGTCGATTCCTTGGCATTTGCCCCGGATCAGTAGCACGGCGGCGAGCGTGTCGAACAGCGCCAGCGACGACCAGTAGAGGTTGAGCCACCATGGCGCCCAGTCGTACGGGTGCAGACCATGGCGTTGAAGGTCGGTGACGTGTGCGGAAGCCCCGATGAAGAGCAGGGCGGCTGCGATGCTGCAGGCCGATATGACCGCCCAGCGCGGGGCGTGGTGCATCCATCCGATCATGCTGTGGATCGTCCCACCTGCGGGTGTCGCCCGTCAGGTTGTCAGTCTGCGGTAGCAGATGAGGGCGGCTGCGATGCCGACGAAGGCCAGGAAGTGCTCGGCCTTGCGCTCGTAACGACGGTGCAGGCGGCGGCAGCCGCCCAGCCAGGACATCGTTCGCTCGATCGTCCAGCGATGCCGGCCCAGTCTCGTGGAGGATTCGACGCCTCTTCGGGCGATGCGGTGGCGGATGCCGCGCCAGCGGAGCCAACGACGCAGGTGGTCGTAGTCGTACCCCTTGTCCGCGTGGAGCTTGGCGGGCCGTCGCCGGCGCGGGCCGCGGCGGGACCGGATCGGTGGAATGCCGCGCACCAGCGGCTCAAGCGCCTGGCTGTCGTGGAGGTTCGCGCCGGAGATCCCGACGGAGATGGGCAGACCGGTCCGCTCGGTGATCAAGTGGATCTTCGACCCCTTCTTGCCCCGATCGACAGGATTCGGACCTGTCAGCTCCCCCCTTTCAGGGCCCGCATGTTCACCGAGTCGATCGCGCAGCGCGACCAGTCCAGGCCGCCGCGCGAGCCCAGCTCATCCAGGATGACGCGGTGCAACTTGGCCCAGACTCGGGCGGCACTCCACTCGGTGAACCGCCGGTGAGCAGTCGGCCCCGACGGACCGAAGACCGGCGGCAGCTGCCGCCAGGTGCAGCCTGTCGTGGCCACGAAAACGATCGCGGCCAGCACTTCGCGATCCCCGTACCGGCGACGGCCGCCGCCCTGCGGTCGGGCCGGAGCAGGCGGGACCACCCGCTGGAACAGCTTCCACAGCTCGTCCGGCACCAAGCGCTCGACCACCACCACACCGCGCAGACTACTCAACCTGCCAAATGAGACGACGTCTAAGCGCCAGCATGTAGGTCTCCGGATCACTGCGCCGGATGTGGCGGGCGGTGCGTACGGCGTCGAGAGAGGGAAAGGAAAAAGTCGCCAGCTGCGCGGCACCTAGATCAGCGCTTACTACTCGGGCCGCAAAGTCCCCTGAGTAGGGGCTGGACAACGCGAAGGGAGCGATTCCTTCACGCACCGCATCGATGAACCACGCGAATCGATCGGCCCGGCTGAGACCGCGGTTCGACTGAGAGAGCAAGGAATGGGCGGCACTGGGTAAGGACACGCCGCCATGGTCGACAGCCCAAGACGGAGACGGGAAGCAGATCTTCGGCCATGTCAGAACCGGCGTCAGCAAGGCTGCTCGCCCTGATTGGGCGACCTACTTGGCTTCGGGGGAGACCTTCTGCCAACTGCCGGCCCGCCGCGCCGGCAGTGCGGACAGCGGCGACCAGCGCGGTTCGCCAGCACCATGTCCCTGAGCGCCGCCTCAGCACACCTCGCACGCTCCACCACGTACTGGTCAAACGCTTGGACCACCAGGAAGTACGCCGGTACCGCCCGCGACCGATGAGATGGCCGAGGCTGCAGGGATCGAACAGCCCGACCCGGGCAAGGGCGAGATCATCTCGCGCATGGCCGAGGTCGGATTCGAGCGCCTGAGCGGGAGCGTAGGGGGCTGTTGCGGCACCGCCCCCTGGTCAGGGTCTGTCAAAGGAGCGGTGTAATCGGGGTTGTTGAGGGCTACTGGCGGGCTGCGGAGAGGCGGCTGTCGAAGGCGTTCAGGGCGGTCCTCCAGCGCATGGTCCAGCGGGCCTGGCCCTTGCCGGTCGGGTCCAGTGACATGATCGTCATGTAGACGCACTTCAGGGCGGCCTGCTCGTTCGGGAAGTGACCGCAGGCTTTCACTGCCCGTCGGATCCGCGCGTTCACGGACTCGGTCGCGTTCGTCGTGCAGACGATACGGCGGATCTCGGTGTCGAAGCGCAGGAAGGGAGTGAACTCCTCCCAGGCGGTCTCCCAGAGCCGGACGATCGCCGGATATTTCTTGCCCCACGCGTCGGCGAAGTCCGCGAACCGCTCGAGTGCGGCTTCCTCGGTCGCCGCGGTTTAGACGGGCTTGAGGACCTCCGCGACCTTGTCCCAGTCCTGGCGGGCGGCATAGCGGAAGGAGTTCCTCAGCAGGTGCACCACACAGGTCTGCACGATCGTCTGCGGCCGGACGGTCTCGACAGCGTCGGGCAGGCCCTTCAGTCCGTCGCAGACCAGCATGAGGACGTCATTCACTCCGCGGTCTTGATCTCGGTCAGGATATGTATCCAGTGCTTGGCGCCCGCACCCGTCGCCGGCCCACAGCCCCAGGATGTCCCGCCGGCCCTCGGTCGTGACGGCCAGGGCCACATAGATCGGACGGTTCGCCACGGCGCCGTCGCGGATCGTCACGTGCATCGCGTCGATGAAGACCACTGGATGGACTGCGTCCAGAGGCCGGTTCTGCCACTCGGCCATTCCCTCGAGAACCTTGTCGGTGATCGTGGAGATCGTCTGGCGCGACACGTCGGCGCCATAGACCTCGGACAGGTGGGCCCGGACCTCGCCTGTCGTCAACCCCTTCGCGGCGAGAGAAATGACCATCTCGTCCACGCCCGACAGACGCTTCTGCCGCTTCTTAACGATCTTCGGTTCGAAGGAGCCTTCGTGGTCACGGGGCACGGCTATATCCACCGGACCGACGTCGGTCAGCACGGTCTTGCCACGGGTTCCGTGGCGACTGTTACCGCCGTTCTTCCCCGCCGGGTCGTGCTTGTCATAGCCGAGGTGGTCGGTGATCTCGTCCTCGAGAGCGGACTCCAGGAGCCGCTTGGTCAGCTGCTGGAGCAGCTGGCCCTCGCCGGTCAGCTGCAGGCCCTCGGCCTGAGCCCGACTCACGAGCTCGGTCGATCAGCTGCTCGTCCATGGACGTCGGCACCAAGCCTCAGACGGCTCGACGGTCTCGTCCTCGATCCGTTGTTGCTGGTCATCGATGCATCTTCCATGATCGGGAGTGGAGTTACACCGAACGTTTTACAGTCCCCCCGGCAACGGCCGGTGGAGGTGATGGGCTGGTTGCCCTCGTCACCTCAGAATGAGCGCGTGGCTCCTCTCCCCATCGACCCGACAAGGTTTTCGCGTGTGCACGGTCGTGACTGGCAGCTACGCCATTGTGGGCATGGGCGATGCACCTCGCACGCGCGCCCGACGTGCGAGAGCTTCCGGAATGTGGACTATGGGGCAAGGGGAAGAAATGGCTGCGGTCTGGACTGCCGCCAAAACTCGGGCCGTGACGCCTGGATCGTGAGGCGGGCTCCCGCTTCGTCTTCGGTCTGCCTGTTCTTCGGCAGCCAGGGCCTTCGCTCAGTGAGAGGAAATCTGCTCATGCCGGTGTGCACGACGCGCGATGGTGTCGACATCTTCTACAAGGACTGGGGCCAGGGTCGCCCCGTGGTCTTCATCCATGGCTGGCCGCTCAACGGCGACGCCTGGCAGGACCAGCTGAAGGCGGTGGCCGACGCGGGCTTCCGGGGTATCGCCCACGACCGCCGCGGCCACGGACGCTCCACCCCGGTGTACGACGGCTACGACTTCGACACCTTCGCCGACGATCTGAACGACCTGATCACGCAGCTCGACCTGCGCGACGTGACGCTGGTCGCGCACTCGATGGGCGGTGGCGAACTGGCCCGGTACATCGGCCGGCACGGCACCGGACGCATCAAGTCCGCGGTTCTGCTCTCCGCGGTCCCGCCGCTGATGCTCCAGGGCCCGGACAACCCCGAGGGGGTGCCCCAGTCGGTCTTCGACGACATCAAGAAGGGCATCCTCGCCGAGCGCTCGCAGTTCTGGAAGGACACGGCGGTCGGGTTCTTCGGCGCGAACCGGGACGGCAACAAGGTCACCCAGGGCAACATGGACGCCTTCTGGTACATGGCCATGGCACAGACCATCGAGGGCGGCGTGGACTGTGTGGACGCCTTCGCCTCGACGGACTTCCACGAGGACCTGAAGAAGTTCGACATCCCCACCCTCGTCGTGCACGGCGACGACGACCAGGTGGTGCCGATCGACGCCACCGGCCGCAAGACCGCGAAGCTGGTGCAGAACGCCACGCTCAAGGTGTACGAGGGCGGCTCCCACGGGATCGCGCTCGTCCCGGGCGACAAGGAAAAGTTCAACAAGGACCTGCTGGACTTCCTCAAGAGCTGAGGCGGCCGGCCGGTCCACGATCGCGGGCTCGCACCTGGATCTTTCGGGGGCGGGCCCTCGGCCGTTGATGTCGCCTACCGGTCCCGGCGGGCCTCGAACACGAGGATGGATGCACAGGGCATGAGCAATCTCTCCCCAGGTTTCCACCCCAGGCCGGGTCGACGCCACCCAGGAACACACCGACATCGAAGGCTTCGCCAACCTGGAGCCCTTGGCCGACGGCTTCCGCAACCACCTCGGCAAGGACGACACCCTCCCAGCCGAGTACCGTCTCGTCGACCGGGCCGATCCGCTCGGCCTCGATCCGGAGGAGATGGCAGTCCTGCTCGGCGGGCTCCGTGTCCTTGGCGCGAACTACCAGAAGTCGGACCTGGGCGTCCTCACCACCACGCCGGGCGTACTGACCAACGACTACTTCGGCCACCTGCTCGACCAGGACGTGACCTGGACCCCCAGCGCCCACGACCCGGAGATCTTCGAGGGCAAGGAAGCCTCCGGCAAGCCGCGCTGGACCGGCACCCGCAACGACCTCGTCTTCGGCTCCAACGCCGAACTCCGTGCCGTCGCCGAGATTTACGCCGCCGCCGACGGGAAACGCAGTTCGTCCAGGACTTCACCGCAACATGGACCAAGGTCATGGACCTGGACCGCTTCGACCTGACACGGCACTCCAGGTAGACACCGCCCCTCGACCGCGGCGTCCCTCAGCCCGAGTCCCAGGTCCGGTGGGAAAGCGCCGGACCACCACCGCTCATCATCACGGGCCGGGGCGCCGCCGACGCTGCCGCCCAACCTCCCTGTCCTATGCGGCGAGCATGCCCCTGCGCCGCAGGAGAGGGAGAACGTGGTCCCTCACCGCGGGCGCGAGTTCGAGCCCCGCCTCGTGACCGGACACCCACCGCATATGCGCCAGCTCAGCGGCGGGAGTCGGGATCCCGCTGATGCGGGCCCCGAACACGGTCATCCTCATGGGAACACCTTCCAGCGCGGCCACCGCGTCGACATCGGCGAGGAACGCCGGATCCAGCGGCTGCACGCCGAGCTCCTCCTCGAATTCCCGTGTCAGCGTCTCCAGAAGCTCCTCGCCCGCAACAGGCTTCCCGCCAGGAAGGTAGAAGATTTCGGGCGCCGCCTTCTTGCTCACCACCAGGAGCCGACCGTTCTCGACCACCGCCGCCGCAACGACAGCAAGTGGCTCCACCTGTGCCGGCGGCGTGGCCGCCTGATGTCCATGAGTCACGCATGCAATTCTCCCAGAGGCTGCGGGGCCGGCCGGCCGGGCAGGCTGTCCGGCCATGCAGGGACGTGTCTACGCCATGGCGGAACGCACTCACCACTGCATGCCGCCCTGGCCTGGGCATACTCGGCGTGCTGCGACCAGTACGGGGTCGCACTCCTGGACCGCCGGGGCACCGGGCAGCCGGCTCGCGGGCGGGTGGTACCGGTCATCGAGGGCTCCTTCACAGCCACCGGAACAGAACACGGGCAGCATGGCGAGGGCACCCCTTGACCGCGGTCTGACGGTGCTCGGGCAGCCATCCCGGTCAAGGAGAAACAAGACCACCTGGAACCGGGCTCACAGGGCCGGATCACTATGTGGGTCACTGGCCGCAGCAGATGGGTCAGCGTTCCCGGGGGCGTCGGGGCGCCCGGTCCGCTGACCCAGCACCCGGTGTCAGGGGTGCAGGCGGCAGATCTGCCAGCGCGGGCCCGTGCGGCTGATTAGCCCGAGTTTCTCCAGGCGCCTGAGCTGATAGGCGACCGAGCTCGTGCTCGACGGACCGACCTGGCACCGATCTGCCGGACCGGGGGCCCCTCACCGTGCTCGGCAATCCTCTCCCGCACCGCCCGCAGGATGGCCTCCTGCCGCGACGACAACCCGGCCGGCCCGGTCACGCCGATCGCTCCCCGCGACGCTGCGCAGCTGACCGAGCCTGGCGGCGTAGCTCCACCCGGGCCGCCGGCGCACCACCGGGTGCGGTCGACCAGAACGGGTGGGTGTGCAGGAGCACCGACAGCCGCAGCAACCGCCGGCGCAGCACCGTAGAGCGGCGGGGGTACGGAACGGCGAATGCCTGGTCGGTGGCGTTCCATGCATGCTGGACACGGATGTCCCGTCTCACTGAACCTTGACCGATCTCACTGAAGCTGAGTGCTGCCGGTGAGGCCAGTGGACCTTGATCCTCAGGTGGACGGTCCTTGAGCGGGTCCGGGTGGGATGTGGACGGTCATGATCAAATGGCAGGTTCCGGTGCCCGCGCCGCGGTAGGTATGGGGGACATCGCTGTCGAACGTGGCGGTCTGTCCTGCCTCGACCGGGTGCTCGGTGCCGTCGGCGATGAGGATCATCTGTCCGGCGGTGACGCTGAGGGTTTCCACGACACCGGCTTGGTGGGGGTGGCTGGGGTACTCCTCCCCGGGCTCCAGTTTCCAGCGCCAGACCTCGACCGGGGCCGGCCCTGAGGTGGTCAGCATGAGCCGCGCCTCGCTGCCCTTTCCCCCGGCCCACAGAGGCATGACCGTGTCAGCGGACACGACCCGGACCCGGCTCTCGGACGGTCCTTCCATGAGTGCGGACACCGAGATGCCGAGGGTGTCGGCGAGGCGGACCAGGGTGGCGAAGTTCGGGTTGCCCTGGGCTTTCTCCAGGGCGACGAGGGCTCCCTTGCTGACCTTGGCCCGGCGGCCGAATTCGTCCAGGGACAGCCCGGCGCGGTTTCGGGCTGTTCGGACGTTGTGCGCGAGCGTCCGTAGCGCGTCTTCGGTCTCGGCCATCGCTGTCGTCCCTCCAGGGCGCGTGGTTCATTTCGCTGGCCCGTGCGGTCGTTCGGTTGACTATCTACGGTCGGTACGTTGTACGGTGTAGTCGTTCCATTGATAGTAGAGGATGTACTACCTGTGTTCGCTGTGCTGCTGGCCCTGGGCAGTTCCCTGGCCTATGGATACGCCGATTTCCTCGGCGGTCTGGGTGCCCGCAAGGCTGATGTCCTGCGCACGGTGACGATCGCCGCTCCGGCCTCGCTCGCCGTCGAGCTGCTGCTGTGGCCCTTCTTCGGTGCCTCCTTCGCTCCGGCCACCCTTGCCTGGGGCGCCGCGTCCGGAGTCGCGTCGGCCACCGCGTTCGCCCTGCTGTACAAGACCCTGGCGGTGGGCCCGATGAACGTGCTGTCCCCGGTCACCGCGCTGGTGTCGGCGATGCTGCCGGTCGGTGTCGGGTTGGTGCAGGGTGAGCATCTGGGGCCGGTCGGGCTGCTCGGCCTGCCGCTGGCGCTGGCGGCCGTGGTGCTGGTCAGCGCCGGGCGTGGCGGGAAGTCGGCCCGGCCCTCGCGTACCGCGCTGCTTCTGGCCGTCGGCGCCGGGGCCGCGATCGCCCTGCAGCTGGTCTTCCTGCACCAGGCGCCCTCCGACAGCGGGGTGGGACCGCTGATCATCGGACGCGCCGTGTCCTCCGCCGTCATCCTGGCCGCCGCCGCGGTGATGTTCCGGCGCCTGGGCAGGGAGAGGCCCGCTTACGGAATCTCGGCGGCGGCCGGTGTGCTCGACTCGTTCGCCAACGTGCTGTTCCTGCTCGCCGCCCGCAGCGGCGACCTGGCCGTCGTCGCCGTGCTCACCGCCCTGTACCCGGCCGGCACCGTTCTCCTCGCCCGCAGCGTCCTTTCCGAACGCATCCACCACGGCCAACTCGTCGGCCTCGGCACCGCTGCCGTCGCCGTCAACCTCCTCGCCCTCACCTGCCCCCCCGTACGACAGGAGCCCGGCATGTTCATCCAGCCCTGGGACGCAGCCCTCGACGACGCCGAATGGCAGACCTGGATCGCCGAGGACACGGCTTCGGCATACTCGGCGTCAACGGTCCGCCCGGACAGGCACCGGCCGTCGTGCCCACCCACTTCACCGTCGACGGCACGGCCCTGCTCGTGCACCTCGCCCGCCCCAACCCGGTATGGAAGGCGATCGAGACCGAGCGAACGTCACCTTCACCGTCACCGGCGACTACGCCTTCATACCCGGACCCTGGCGCGCCAAGCCCGGCACCGGCCCACCGACGGCGTCCCCACCAGCTACTACGCAACCGTCCAGTTCACCTGCCAGGCAACCATCATCGACGACCCGGCGGCCAGGCCGAGCTGCTGCTCCGCCAGATGACCCACTTCCAGCCCGACGGCGACCACGCCCCCATCGACCCCGACCAGCCGCCCTGCGGCCGGAGGCTGCCCGGCATCCGCGGCCTGTGCCTCGACGTCACCGAGGTACGCGCCAAGTTCAAGTACGACGACCACAAACCCGTCGAGCAGCGCACCGACACCGCCCGCCGGCTCACCGAACGCGGCACCGCCCTGGACGGACCCACCGCCGCCCAGCAGCTCCGCCGCCTCGACCGCCTCGGTACCTGGAAGTCCTGACCCCACCCCTCCTTGCCCGCCTTCTTGGAACGGAGCCGCAGATCATGACCGCTTTCCGCATCAGCCCCGCCGTCGCCGACGCCTTCCCCGACACCCTGATCGCCGTCGTCACCGCCACCGGCCTCAACGGCCACGAGCCCTGGCCCCACACCACCACCGCCCTGCAAGACCTGGAGCAGGACCTCGCCGACGGCACCTGGGCCCCCGCCGACGAAAGCGACCCGCGCATCGAGGCATGGCACACCGCCTACCGCTCCTTCGGCACCAACCCCCGCCGCATCCGCCCCAGCGTCGACGCCTTGGGCCGCCGCATGGCCAAGAAGGGCACCCTGCCCCGGATCAACCCGGCCGTCGACTCCTACAACACCGTCTCCGTCCGCCACGGCCTGCCCGCCGGAGCCTTCGACCTCGACCACGTCACCGGCGACGTCGAAATCCGCTACGCAGAGGGCACCGAAACCTTCACCCCCCTCGGCGAACCCGACACCGTCGAGCACCCCAAGCCCGGCGAGATCATCTACACAGACACCACCGACATCCTCACCCGGCACTGGAACCACCGCGACGCCCACCGCACCCGCGTCACCGAAGATTCCACCCGCGTCGCGTTCGTCCTCGAAACCCTCAACGCTGCCCGCGACGGCCACCTCCTCGAAGCCGCCGCCGAAGAACTGCACGGCCTGCTCGCCTCGCACGCCGGAGCCACGACGGTCCACTACCTCACCCCGCAGCAGCCACAAGCCACCATCTGAGACCGCGCTCACGAATCCGGTCCGAACGCGGCGGTGAGGCAAGCAAAATGGTGGCCTGAACCACGCCCCGGTTCCGTCACCGCTCCCACCCCTCCACCTCGACAGCATTCGGCACTCAACCTTCAGTGAGCCTCTTCGAGTTGGCCACCGATGCCGCATGCACTCGTGGAGTGGGTCACCACGCTGATCGTCACCCGTGAGGGCGACCGGCGCTGCAAGCTCCGTCTGTCCCAGCGCGCGATGGTGGCACTGGTGTGCCTGCGCGAACACGCCAGTCTTGCGAAGATCGCCGCCGGGTTCGGGATCAGCGAGTCCAGGGCCCATGCCTACACCAGCGCGGTCGTCGGCCTGCTCGCCGAACGCGCACCGGGCCTTCTGAAGACACTGCGTGAGCACGAACCCGGGTTCGTCCTGCTCGACGGAACCCTCGCCGAGTGCGACCGGGGCGCCGACGGCCGGGCCGGCTACCTCACAAGCACCGGCGCCACGGGGTGAACGCGCAGGTCGTCACCGACCCGTACGGACGGTTGCTGTGGCTCTGGCCCGCCCTGCCGGGCCGCACCCACGACCTGACCGCCGCCCGAACCCACCGGATTATCCGGATCTGCGAGCGCCAGGGCGTCCCGGCCGTGGCCGATCTCGCCTACCAGGGCGCCGGCCCATGGCTGACCACCGGCATCAAACGCCGACCCCTGCAGGAACTCGCCACCACCGAGAAGACCCGCAACCGAGCCCTGGCCGCAGCGCGGGCACCCGTTGAACGCGGCGTCGCCCGCCTGAAGTCCTGGCAGATCTTCCGCAGATCCCGCATCAGCCCCAACTGCAGGACGTCAATCGCCAAAGCCATCCTCACCCTGGAGCGGCACCGCTGAAGAAGCGCACTGGAGATCACCCACCGGTCTTCGGGAGGCTGAAGTGAAATCTCCCATTGGAGTAGAAGTAGCGGAGGAAACCTTTCCGTTAAAGGTGGAAAATACGTTTCTCTGGGTCCGGGCATATGAAATGTGTTTGCCGGGATTATCACTCGCGCGCGTAGAGCCTGTCCGGTTCCACGCGCAGCCGGGGGAACTCACGCCGCAGCTGCTCGGCACGCGCCCAGTGCGTGGTAGCCGAGCGGCCGTCCAACAGTCCGGTGCGGGCCAGCGCGGACACCCCAGAACAAATCGTGACCAGCCGCGCCCCACGCGCGTGCGCCCGCAGCAGCGCGCGGCGCACGACATCTGAGAGCGGCTCCTCCGCCGGCAGCCAGCCGAAGCGGCCCGGGGTGTCGCAGCCGCCACCACACGCGCCCGCGCCGAACGACAGACGGCTGGCGGGGGCCTCGAATCAGCTTGTCAGAGGTGTGGGGCAGGATGGCGCCATGGCACAGCTGATCATGCCCCCGTCGGAATCCTGGCGCCTGATCGACGCCTGGCTGGCGACGCACGTGGCCTCCGAATTCGCACTCCTCAATCCACCAGCGACACTCGACGAGATTCGACATGCGGAGCAGATCCTCGGCGCCCAAGTCCCCGGTGATCTCGCCCAGTCTCTGCGATGCCACAATGGCGTGAGCACCTGGACAACCATCCTGCCGGAACAGTCCCCGCTCGCCGTGAACGGCATTGTGGAGCACTGGGAGACCTGTATGGACGTCGCGGCAGAGAACGACGGACTGACCCCGCGCCCATGGGAAGACGAGCCTTGGTGGCACCCACTCTGGGTTCCCTGGGCTGAGAGCGCCGACGGCGCGGCACAGATCATCGATCAACGTCCCGGCCCTGACACGGGACGTCTCGGCTGGGCAGGCCACAGCGGTGGCGGCGACTTCACCGATTCCTGGGCTGACCTGGCGAGCCTTCTTCACACAGTCGCGCAGGCGCTTCATCAAGGCGGCGACGTCCGCGGGCTGCACCCCTACCTCACCACGCAAGGTGGCATGTGGTGGGACGAAGAGGGCTGCCGAGAGCTAAACGGTCACCCGTTGAGAGCCGCGCCGGTCGGACTGCCCTAACTGCGAGCCATCGCGGACCACTACCGACTGCTCCTACTTCTCGCGAACATTCCCCAGGTGTCTGACCCACGGTCGTTCTTACAACACATCGACAAACGTTCCTGCTCGTGACCTACGTAGCCAGTCGTTCCCCCGTCGACGTCGCTCCGTGCGTCGCCGTGTAATCTCGCTCGTTCTGCCGACCTGTTCGCGAAGGAGTACCCGACGATGCCCTTGGCCCCCTATCGGCTCGTATGGCTGGCCCTTTGGGTCGAAGCATCGTCCACGGAGAACGCGGCGTTCACCGAACACTTCCGCGCAGCCCTCGCGCCCCACGGCGAGGTCACGGTGCATGCGTACGGGCCCTTTCACCGCACCCCGCAGATGCTGCACTTCGAGATCGACCTGACGCCTCGCGAAGCCGCCTCGGAGTGTCTGCAGGCACTCGGCTTCAACTGGGTCGGGGACGGCTGGGAACGGCCGGTCGACGGCAAAGCCTTCCTGCACCCCGCCGTGCATGGCGCTCAGGCCGGTGCAATGGAAGCAGCTACCGCCCCACGGTACGTGACGGGGGACATCGTGAGGGTCCGCGATTCCCCCGACGCCTACGAACTGGGTCTGGTTGGTGCGGAAGTGATCGTCGGGCACCCTGACTACGACGCCGACGCCAGGCCCGAAGTAAGGACGTGGCGCTATTCCGTGCACGTCGAGGGACAGGACGAAACAGAGGATCTCACCGAAAGCGACTTGGAGCCTACCGGCCGACACGTCCAGCTCTACGGTGAGCGCATCAACATCACCCACGATGGTGTGGCGATGGGCCCGTCAGGCATGGTCTGACGGTCGAAAGGTGAGGGCCTGTCCGACCCTGATCGGCCGGACAAGTCATCCAAACCCTCTACCGGTCGCAGCCGGTGCTGCCCGGGGTGCCGGAGTCCGCACCTGGATCGACTCGTGGAACGAGGACCCCAAACCGTTCGCCTGGACTGTTCTGGGTCTCGGCCGCTCTGTCAGGTTCCACCCACGACCTGACGGCCGTCCGAAGCCGCGAAATCGGCGACGCGCTCGCCGTCGAGGGGGCCCTGTCCCCTGATGTTGAACACACGAGACACTGGATCCTGAGGATCTGAGAACACATCTCGTGGTCATGAAGAACTCGGCACCGGCTGCGCCTCGCCGTCGACCGCGAGCTCCTGCCTTCTACGTCGTGAGGTCCTCTGATCTCGCCGTTCAAGGTCGCGACGGCTCGATCTACTTCCCAAGGAGCTTCTTCCGTCCTGAGTTCGCTGGCCAGGCGGGTGCGGAAGGGGGGCCATGGCGCCTGACTGCGTACACGATGGTGCACGAAGCACGGCACAACCCGCGTGATGGCTCTTGGTGGAGGTGCAGTCATCTATTGTACCTACTGGTATGTACAGTGGTTGGGCAGCATCGCAGACCGACCTTGGAGGCACGCGCCATGCCACTCGTCCGCATCGACGCCATGCACTGCGACACGGAGCGGCTGAAGGCCCTGGGGCGGGCCGTCCACGAAGCGCTTGGCGAGACGATGGGCTTTCCTGACGAAGACCGCTTTCAGATCCTGACTGGCCATGACGGACGGCAGGGGTTGCTGCGCCACGGCACCTATCTCGGCGTGCCCCGCGATGACGGCATCGTGTACGTGTCCATCACTTTGCGGGCCGGCCGCCCAGACGCCGAGAAGCAGGCGTTGTATCAGCGCATATCCGAACTTGCCGAGGAATACGCGAGCGTCGAACCACGCAACATGTTCGTCGTACTGACGGAGAACTCGCCTGCGGACTGGTCGCTGGGCTATGGCGATGCCCAGTACTTGTAGCGAAGCTGTGAGCTTTACGTCTTCACTCCGCGCTGACCGGATGCAGGGCGAGGACGGCTTGAAACGAGAGCCGTGATGCGGGGTGGTCGAGCGCCGGAGCTTGCGCAGGAGCCGCCAAGACAGCCTGCTCGACGAGGGCCCGGTTCGTCGCGTGGGACTGGTTGACGACCTGCTGGTCTGCGGAAAGTTCTCCCAGCGGCCGCGGGAGGACACGGACCGTGCCCCCGCCGGCGCCCTGGTAGCCCTTGATGCTCCTAGAGGAGTCAACTCGACGTGAAGGGAGCGATGCTCAGGACCTGTGGATCGGCTCGGGAGGACGTACCTTCCCGGGTGATTGATCGACAGGTCACCGAGCAAGACCGGTGTTTGCAGCGCCGGCCGGGAAGGCACATCCGTGCTCAGCGTAGTGAACGATGACGGCACCACCGCCAAGGGCTCCTCCTTGATTGACGAGATCGTCCGAGAGGGCGCGCGGCGGATGCCGGCCGCCGCGCTGGAAGCCGAAGTAAACGCCTATATAGCCGAGTTCGCCGGTGAGCGCGACGGCAACGGACGCCGTCTGGTGGTGCGCAACGGCTTCCACCAGCCCCGGCAGGTCACCACCGCGGCCGACGTGGTCGAGGTGTAGGCGCCACGGGTGAACGACAAGCGCGTCGATGAGGCCACGGGCGAGCGCAAGCGGTTCTCCTCCGCGATCCTGCCGCCGTGGTGCCGCAAGTCCCCGAAGATCAGCGAGCTGCTGCCGCTGCCCTACCTGCACGGCCTGTCCTCCGGCGACTTCGTGCCCGCCCTGGAGCAGTTCCTCGGCAGCTCGGCAGGTCCGTCACCGGCGACGGTCACCCGGCTGACCCCAGCAGTGGCAGGCCGACCACCAAGCGTTCGGCGAGCGAGATCTGTCCGGTAGCGACTATGTCTACGCATGGGCCGACGGCATCCACCTGCGCATACGCCTGCAGGAGGCGAAATCGTGCGTGCTCGTGCTGATGGGTGTGCGCGGACGGCACCAAGGAGCTGATCGCCATGAGCGACGGCTACCGCGAATCAGCCGACTCCTGGGCCGACCTGCTGCGCGACTGCCGGCGGCGAGGGATGCGCGCTCCCGTCCTGGCGGTCGGCGACGGCGCGCTCGGTTTCTGGAAGGCCCTGGCCGTGGTGTTCCCCGAGACCCGCCATCAGAGGTGCTGGGTCCACAAGATCGCAAATGTGCTCGACAGTCTCCCGAAGTCCGCCCAACCGGGCGCGAAGAAGGCCCTGCAGGAGATATACAACGCCGAGGACCGCGACAGTGCGCTCGTGGCGGTCACGGCGTTTGAGAAGACCTACGGCGCGAAGTGGCCCAAGGCCGCCAAGAAGATCACCGATGACGTGGACGAACTGCTGGCGTACTACGACTTCCCCGCCGCGCACTGGATCCATCTGCGCACGACGAACCCCATCGAGTCCACGTACGCCACCGTCCGGCTGCGCGCGAAGGTCACCAAGGGCGCCGGCAGCGCGGCCGCCGCCTTGGCCATGGTGTTCAAGCTCGTCGAGTCCGCCCAGCAGCGGTGGCGGGCCGTGAACGCACCCCCCCTCGTCGCCCTCGTCCGCGCCGGGGCCCGCTTCGAACGCGGCCAACTCGTCGAACGGCCGCAGACGACCGCGGCATGAACAGGGTGGCAGACCTGCCTCGAAGTTCGAGATCATCCGACCATGTCGAATAGCGCGCCAGGACAGGGCCTTCCGGTCGGCTTCGGGTTCCAGCCGTATCGCGGCGACGAAGACCACGGCCCCATGGCCGCGGTGCGGCTGGGTTGTGCTGAACGGGACCAGGTCGACGCCCATTCGGTTGTGGAAGGGCTCCCGTCAGCGACCGAGGTAGCCGAAGCCTCTGCCAGGCTGGAGGAGCCGTCCAAGAACCAGATCCTGGTGGTGCACGACGGGAGCGTCGTCGGCTACTCGACGATCCGATGGTGGCAAGAGCGGGACGACACGTGGCTGTACCTGCACCGCGGCTACCTCGTGCCCGAGCATCGCTGCCAAGGGATCGGCTCAGCCATGCTGAGCTGGGCCGAAGAACGGATCCGCCAGCTCGTCAAGCAGCATGGAACGGCGCGGACGGCAGTGATCGGTACGAACGCCATGGCCTCCGAGCAGGACGCCACGGCGCTTCTGCTCGCAGCCGGCTACCGACGTGTCTTCAGCCTGGTCGAACTGGAACTGGGTGATCTGCAGCAGTTGCCCGAGCGGGGCAGCAAACTGCCAGCCGGGATACGGACGGGACCGATCGAGTCAAGCCACTACCGCGCAGCCTGGAGGACGGTCGTCGATTCGTATACGGACACCGGCTTCACGCAGAAATGGCCATTCCAGGACTTCGTCGACACGGCCGACCCGGCATGCTGGAGGGCTGCATGGAACGGGCAGGACATGGTCGGCGTCGCCCTCTGCTGCATCCGCCGTCACGACCACACCGTAGGCGAGGTCGAAGAGCTGAGTGTCCGGACGGACCAGCAACGCCTCGGAATCGGCCGGGCCCTGCTGATGGACGGGCTGCGGAGCCTTCGCGGACAGGGTGCAACGACCGCTCGGCTGTTCACGGGCACGTCAAACCCGCACCGGTCCTACGATCTTTACGAGAGTGTGGGGTTCCGGCGGCAGAACGAGTACGTCCGTTACCGCAAGCCGCTTGCTTGACCGACCGGTCATTGGGCGGCCCGATCAGTCCACAGGATTTGACAATAACTCTCGTGAACGGCTGCTGCATGAGTAGGTGACAGCGTGGTTATGCAGCAAGGGCCGCGGGTTGGGTCATGATGACTTCGTACTCGATAGGGGTCAGGCGTTTCTGGCGCTGGCGCCGGCGCCGGTGGTGGGTGCGCTCGATCCCGGTCACGATCGCGATTCGTAGTTCTTGGCGGGTGGTGTCCAGGGGCGGCGGTCGAGGACGTTCTTCTGCTTGTTCATGCCGTGACGTGCGGGAACGGCCACGTATGTTCGGCTACGGAATTGCGACCCGTGGTCGGAGTGCATGGTGCGTCCGGCGACTTGGCTGCGGCGGGCGACGGCGGATTCCAGGGCTGCCAACGCGAGGCCGGAATTCATCCGGGCCTCGATGGAGTAGCTGCACGATGCGGCCGGAGTAGACGTCCTTGACCGCGCACAGGTGGAGCTTGCCTTCGCTGGTGGCGTGCTCGGTGATGTCCGTCATCCAGAGCCGGTTCGGCCCGGACGCGGTGAAGTTGCGCCTCACGCGGTCGTCGTGGACCGGCGGGCCGGCCTTGACGTTCTTCCCGCGGCCCCGGCGCTTGCCGAACGCGCTCCACCAGCGGTTGTCGCGACAGATCCGCCAGGCAGTCCGCTAGGCCATCGCCTCACCGGTCGCGCGGGCCTCATCAAAAAGGAAGCGGTAGCCGAACTCCGGGTCTTCACGGTGCGTGTCGGACGAGGCGTTGGCGAGGCATGCCTCGGCCGGTTCGGGGTCGGTGACCGGGGACTTCAGCCACCGGTAACACGGGTGGCCGGGCCAGCCCGAGAGCCCGGCACGTCACCGCCACCCGGCAAAGGGCGCTCCAGGCGGCCAGCTCGCGGACGAGCGGGTACGTCATTTTGACGACAGATTCGCCTGCGACAGATTGGCAGCAGACGGCCGCAGCACTTCGTTCTCCTGCTCCAGGAGCCGGATCCGCGAACGGGCCTCGGCCAGCTCGGCCGACTCACCCTTTGTGGCATAGCGCCGGTGCGTCGGTGGCAGAGAGGAGGCGTCATGTCGTCTGTTCGGTGGAGGTGCCGGATGCCGTCGGTGATGGGCTGCTGGAAGAGCATGAGCGTGCTGTTCGGCCCCTTTATGTGCCGTTGCCGGACCGCACGGCAGTTGGACAGGTTCTTCAAAGGTTCTTCATCGTTCCGCTTCTACGTTCGCTCTGCCCGTCGCGCCTGCGGCGGGGTTCGGCAGGGAGAGCGGGAGAACGATGAGGACGAACCGGGTACGGCCGGCCGTCGCGGCCTCGGTCATGGCCTTCGTGCTGGCCGGATGCGGCGGGAGCGGCGGAGAGGCGGAGGTCCCGACCGCGGGGGGCGGAAAGGTGTCGTCCCCGGCCTCGGCGGGAAGGGGCGCGCAGCGCGGCGGCGACGACGTGGCCGCGTACGTGAAGGCGCAGCGCGCGTACGTGAAGTGCCTGCGGGAACACGGCGTGGACGCGCCCGACCCCGACGCCCGGGGGACCATCGACTTCGGCGAGGGCGACCAGCGGCGTGCGCTGAAGCAGGAGCCGAAGTTCAGGGCCGCCCAGGAGAAGTGCGCACAGTACGTCTCCGCCGTGCCCGAGAGCATCGAGAACGGCAACCAGCCCAAGCTGTCGGCCGCCCAGATCAAGGTGAAGCGCGAGTACGCCGCCTGCATGCAGAAGAACGGCGCCGCCGACTTCCCCGACCCCGGCCCCGACGGCCTCGGCCAGGGCGAGTGGGACCAGAGCGCGGCCGGAGCGAAGCGGGCCGCCCGGATCTGCGGGCCGATCATCGGGGTCCCCGAGAACGCGGGTCCGGGCGAGGGCTGAGCGGTGGAGAACGAGACAGACCTCGATGAGGAGCGCGGGCCTCGCGGACGGCGGAGGTTTCTCGTCGTCGCCGGTGTGGCCGTCGTGGCGGCGGTCGCGGTGACCGGGGCCCTCGGGTTCGGCGGCGGCCGGGACGAGGGGCCGAAAGCGCCTCCCAGGGCCAGTTCGACTGTCCCCGTCACCCGGGCGACGTTGACCGAACGCACCTCGGTGGACGGTGCCTTGGGATACGGTCCCGAGATCCCGCTGCCGGTCAAGGCGACGGGCACGGTGACCTGGCTGCCCGTGTCCGGTACGACCGCGGAGCGTGGGGACACGCTGCTGCGCGTCGATGACCGCCCGACGGTGCTGCTTTACGGGGCGCTGCCGATGTACCGGGACCTCACCCTGACCCCGGCCGCTCCGGAGGGCGACGAGGCAGAAGGGGCCGACGAGGCAGAAGGGTCGGAAGAGTCCGGCAAGGGTGCGCCCCCGGCCGCTCAGGGGCCCGTACGGGGCATGGACGTCATGCAGTTCGAGACCAACCTCGCCGCCCTCGGCTATACGGGCTTCACGGTGGACGAGACGTTCACGCGGGGCACCGCCGCGGCGGTCGAGCGCTGGCAGATGTCGCTCGGCCTGCCGCAGACCGGCTCGGTCGGCGTCGGGGACGTGATCTACAGCGCCGGGCGGATCAGGATCGGCCGGTCCGGCGTCCGGCTGGGCGCCGCCGTCGGCGAGGGCGCTCTCACGTACACCGGCACGACCCGCAAGGTCGTCGTCAACGCCTCCGCGTCCGAAGCCTCCTGGGCCGTGCACGGCGCCGGCGTGACGATCCAGCTGCCCGACGAGACCCGCGTGAAGGGCCGGGTGGCGTCCGTGGGGAGGCAGGCGAACGAGGGCGAGGGGAGTGGCGGCACGGACGAGCGGGCGGCGACCGTGCCGGTGACCGTCACCATCAAGGACCAGAAGGCCGTGGGGAAATGGGAGAGCGGGCCCGTGACCGTCGAGTACGTGGGGCGGCGGGCCGAGAACGTGCTGACCGTCCCGGTCGCCGCCCTGGTCGCCCTCGCGGAGGGCGGCCACGGCCTGGAGAAGGCGGACGGTACCTTCGTCGCGGTGAAGACCGGCCTGTTCGCGGACGGGGACGTGGAGGTGAGCGGTCCGGCGGTCCGCGAGGGCCTGAAGGTGAGGATTCCGGAGTGAGCGGGGACTCTGCAGCGTCCGGTGCGGGGCTTTCGGCGTCCAGCGGCGACCTTTCTGCGTCCGGCGCGGGCTTCTCGGCGGTCGTGGAATTCGATGCCGTCTCCAAGACGTATCCCGGCGGCGTCCACGCCGT
This sequence comes from Streptomyces sp. SID9727, assembly GCF_010550605.1. GTDB lineage: Bacteria > Actinomycetota > Actinomycetes > Streptomycetales > Streptomycetaceae > Streptomyces. The sequence goes on along the minus strand of NZ_JAAGNI010000356.1, from coordinate 95,994 downwards.
CCGTGACGTCAGCCTGCGGATCGGGCGCGGGGAACTGGTCGCCGTCGTCGGCCCTTCGGGCTCCGGCAAGTCGAGCATGCTGCATCTGATGGGCAGCCTGGACCGGCCGTCCTCCGGCCGCGTCCTGATCGACGGCCACGACGTGGCGAAGCTGTCCGACCGGGAGGTCTCGGCGCTCCGGGCGACCAGGATCGGCTTCGTCTTCCAGCAGTTCCACCTGGCCGTCGGCGTCCCGGTGCTCGACGCGGTCGGAGACGGCCTGCTCTACGCGGGGGTGCCGCTGCGCCGCCGCAGGGCCCGGGCAGCCGCCGCGCTCGCCCGGGTGGGGCTCAGCCACCGCGTCCACCACCTTCCGCATCAGCTCTCCGGCGGTGAGCGACAGCGGGTCGCGGTCGCCCGTGCGGTGGTCGGCGACCCCGCGGTGCTGCTGGCCGACGAGCCGACCGGGAACTTGGACTCCGCCTCCGGGGCGGCCGTGCTGGACCTGCTGCACGGGCTGCACGCGGGGGGCACCACGGTCGTCGTCATCACCCATGACCAGGAGATCGCGGCCGGGCTCCCCCGCCGCCTCGCGATGCGCGACGGCCGGCTGACCGGTGACGTCACGCGCGGCACGACGATCGGGGCACCCCGATGACGGAGCGCACGCATACGCCCGGGCCGGCCCGGAAAGAGGCCGGGACGCCCTCGCCATTCCCACCCCGGCCGGCGCGCAACCGAAAGCGCGGCCCGTCCCGCCTGCGCCCCGCCCGCCTGGGCCCCGCGGACGTCGTACGGCTCGGCTCCACCGGGCTGCGCACCCGCCCCCTCCGCGTCTTCCTCTCCGCCCTCGGGATCGCCATCGGGGTCGCCGCCATGATCGCGGTGGTCGGCATCTCCGGTTCCGGCCAGGCCGAGGTGGACCGCAGGCTCGACGCGCTCGGGACCAACCTGCTGCGGGTCGCCCCCGGCGAATCCCTCTCCGGCGAAAAGTCCGAACTCCCCGAGGAGTCCGTGGCGATGATCCGCCGCATCCCGCCGGTCCAGGAGGTCGCCGCCACCGGAGAGACCGGCGCGCACGTCTACCGCAACGAACGCATCGCCATCGGGCGCACCGGTTCGCTGAGCGTCCTGGCGGCGGACACCGGTCTGCTGCCGGCCGTCGGCGGGCGCCTCCGCGAGGGCCGCTGGCTGGACTCCGCCACCGAGGAGTACCCGGCGGTCGTGCTCGGGGCGACGGCCGCCCAGCGGCTGGACGCGTACCGGCCGGGCATCCGGGTCTGGATCGGCGGCCGGTGGTTCTCGCTGATCGGCGTGCTCGACCCGGTGCCGCTCGCTCCGGAGCTCGACAGCGCGGCCCTGGTCGGCCGGCCGGCCGCGCGGACCTACCTCCGCTTCGACGGCCACCCGTCCACGGTCTACGTACGAGCGGAGGACAGCCGGATCGCCGCGGTGCGGGACGTGCTCGCGGCCACGGCGTACCCCGAGAAGCCCGGCGAGGTGCGCGTCTCGCGGCCCTCGGACGCGCTCGCCGCCCGCGAGGCCACCGAATCCGCGCTGACAGGGCTGCTGCTGGGGCTCGGCGGGGTCGCCCTCCTGGTCGGCGGGGTCGGCGTCGGCAACACCATGGTGATCTCCGTGCTGGAACGGCGTACGGAAATAGGGCTGCGCCGCGCGCTCGGCGCCACCCGGGCGCAGATCCGCACGCAGTTCGTGATGGAGTCACTGCTCCTGTCGCTCATCGGCGGACTCGCCGGAACGGTCCTGGGGACGCTGATCACCTCGGGGTACGCCCTCAGCCGCGACTGGCCTACGGTCGTGCCCGCGTGGGCGAGCGCGGCGGGTATCGGGTCAACCCTGGTCATCGGCGCCGCAGCCGGTCTGTATCCGGCGGTGCGGGCCAGCAGGCTCGCACCGACCCGGGCGCTGGCCGGCGCATAAGGGGAGGGGACAGGGTGAGCTTCCGGATACGGGCCCTCGGCCTGCTGATGCTGATCGCGATGACCGCCACGGCGGCCACCGCCTGGCTGACCCTGCGCCAGGCCAACCGCCAGGTACGCGAGACCGTCACGGCCGGTCAGCAGGACACCTCCCGGATCGCCGGGGAACTGCGCGCGTACGGGCTGGCGCACGCCACCTGGGACGGGCTCGCGCCGACGGTCGCCGCGCTCGCGAAGGAGACCGGGCAGCGCATCCGGGTGGCCACGGAGGCCGACGCGCTGCTCGCCGACTCCGACACCCTGGCCGGCCGCGCACCGCGCACGGTGAGCGGCCGCCCGCCGGTGCTCGTCGACGCGCGCCCCACACTGCGGATCCCCGGTGGGCAGGTGCGGCGGGCCGCCATGAAGCAGGCCGCCGCCGCCGTCTCCGACTACCGTTCCTACGCCGCCGACGCGTCCTGCCTGACCCGCGCGGGGGCCGAGGTGATCACCGGGGCCGGCGCCTTCGGTGTGCCGACGGTGCGTGCGGACCGCAGGCCCGCCCAGTGCCCGAAGCCCGCGGGCACGTACGACCCGCTGACTCCCCAGCATCTCGATGCGCTGCGGCCGTGCGAGTCCGAGAAGCGGTTGTCCGACTGCTTGCAGCGGGTCTTCAACGAGCGTGTCGCCTCCGTGGCCCCGCCGCGCCTCGAGGTCGCACTCGGCTTCCGCGACGAGTCGCCGCCCACCCTGGCCATCGCCCCCGCCGCGGCCGCCGCGGCGGGCGTGGCCCTCGTGGTCATCCTGGGCGGGCTGCTGCTGAGCAGGGCCGTCCTGCGTCCCGTACGCGCCCTGACGCTCGCCGCGAAAGGGCTGGGCGAAGGCGACCTGGGGCGGCGGGTGCCCGCGTCCGGCCGGGACGAGATCGCGCAGCTCGGTGGGGCCTTCAACCGCATGGCCGACTCGCTCCAGGCAGGCGAGGAGCACCAGCGCCGCCTCACCAGCGACATCGCGCACGAGCTGCGCACCCCGCTGGCCAATCTGCGCGGGTACCTGGAGGCCCTGCGCGACGGGGTCCTCGAACCGACCCCCGAACTCCTCGCATCCCTCCACGAGGAGGCGCTGTTGCAGCAGCGCATCGTGGACGACCTGCGGGACCTCGCGCTGGCCGAGGCAGGCGCGCTGGCGTACCGCCACCGGGACGTCGATCTCCGCGAGCTGCTGGAGACGAGCCACCGCGCCCACTCGCCCCAGGCGCGGGGCGCGGGCATCACACTGGCCCTGGACGCGCCGCGCCCGGCGTACACGCGCGCCGACCCGGACCGGCTGCGCCAGGTCGTCGGCAACCTCGTCGGCAACGCGCTGCGCGCCACCGCCCCGGGCGGAACCGTGACCCTGGCCCTGCTCAAGGACGGCGACCGGGCCGTCATGGAGATACGTGACACAGGCACGGGGATTGCGGCCGAGGACCTGCCACGGCTCTTCGACCGCTTCTGGCGGGCGGATGAATCGCGGAACCGGGCCACCGGAGGCACCGGTCTGGGCCTGTCCATCGCCCGCCAGATCGTCGCCGACCACGGCGGCGCCATCGAGGTGCGCAGCACGGTCGGGGAGGGCACCACGTTCGCGGTAGCCCTTCCCCGGGCACGGGAACGTCAACCCCCGGCGGGGGGTGACGCGGAGACGGGACCGTCCGTGAGCCGGTAGCCCCTCCCGTACACCGTCTCCACATGGCTGCCGTCCGGGCCCGTCCCCAGCTTCCGCCGCATGTTCATCACATGGGCGTCGACGGTCCTCTCCAGTACGTCCCGGTCGAAACCGAAAACGCGCTCGATGATCTGGGCGCGGGTGAAGACCCGGCCCGGCTCTCGCGCGAGCGTCTCCAGGATCGCGAACTCCTTCGCGGTCAGCTCCACCTGCCTGCCCGCCACCCGGACCTCGAACCGCGCGGTGTCGAGCTCTACCTCGCCGACCCGCAGCACCGCGGGCCCGCCGCCCCCGCCGGACCTTCCCGAGCGGCGCAGCAGCGCCCGCACCCGAGCGGTCAGCTCACGCGGGCTGTACGGCTTGGTGAGGTAGTCGTCGGCGCCGAGGTCGAGGCCTAGGAGCATGTCCTCCTCGGCCACCCGGGCGGTGAGCAGCAGGATTGGCACATCGGACTCGGTGCGCAGGACGCGGCACACGTCGAGGCCGTCGACGAGGGGGAGCATCACGTCGAGGACGATGAGGTCGGGCCGGGTCGAGCGTGCCCGTTCCAGTGTCGCCCGACCGTCCGCGACCACATGGACTGCGTGGCCTTCTCTTTCGAGGTAGATCCGGATCAGACGGGACTGCTTCGCGTCGTCCTCGGCGACCAGAATGCGAGCGCTCACGTTCCCCCTCCACGGCCTCCTGCCGGTGCCCGAACGGTAGTACAGAACGGCCGTGCGCATGGCTTGGGCCAGCGTAGTTGGTGTGAGTTTGAGGGCCTCCTCGAAGACGATCGGGGATCGTTGTCCGAGGCGGGAGTGCCGGCGTCGGGTGTTGTAGCGGTGGAGCCATCGGAACGCGTCGAGTGGCGCATCGCGCTCGATCGGCCAGCTCTCTCGCCCTTGCAGGGTCTCGCTCAGGGCGTTTGCAGCGTAATCCTCTCCCGGAGTGCATCGATGGCGATGCGGCCGGCTGCGCCGATCACTGCGTCGGCTGCGGGCAGGATTGCGGCGGTGCTGACTGTGCGGGTGAAGACGGCAACGGCGTAACGACCACCGTCGGGGTATTCGACGACGCCGGCCTCGCCGCGCAGTGTGGGCAGTGACCCCGTTTTGCCCGCGACGTGCACATCGTCGAAGGGGAAGCCGGAGGCAAGACGGTGAGGCCAGACCTGAAGTCCCATCAGACGGCGTATGGATGAGCAGTGTTCGGGTGTGCATGCCGTGTCGCGCCAGATCGTCGCGAGCAGCCGGGTCAGGTCGCGTGGGGTGCTGCGGTTGGACTGCGCCGGATCGAGGGCTCGGAGCCGGGCGATGACGTGCGGGTCGGCGAGCGCTTGCGCGCCGCCGGGCCCCGCGTCCTCCTTGATGCTGGCCATCATCTCCCCGAAGGAGTGAAGGGCGCGGGTGCGAGTCAGGCCGAGGCGTGCTGTCGTACGGTTAACGGCGTCAAGGCCGACGCGCTGCAAAATCACGTCGGCGGCGGCATTGTCACTGATCGACATCATCAAGTATGCGAGGTCGCGCAGGGAGAGGCGGGCGATGTCCGCCATGGCCGCGAGTCCCGTCGGTCCCGAGGCGCGATCGTCCGGCGGACAGTCGACCAGCTCGGTGAGATCGATGTCGCCGGCCGCTGCCCGCTCGTGCAGGGCGACGAGGAGAGGCAGTTTGTGCACGCTGGCGGTGCTCAGCACGTGATGCCCCTCGTAGTCGACTTCGGCTCCGGAGTCGATGTCCACGGCGTGCATCCATCCGGTCACCCCGGCGTCGGTGAAAGCCGCGCGAAGGTCGGTGAGGGTGTCAGTCATAGCCAGTACTCCGCTGCGGGGCGCAAATGTGTGGGTCGGGCGGGGGCGTCGGGGCGGGCGTCGGCGGTCGACTGCAAGGCGTGCGCGGCAGCGTCGGCGAAGGCGTGCACGGCCGCGTCGCCGTGCCCCTGCGGCCAGGCCACTGAGTGCCGCCAGGCCAGCGGGTTGCCGGCGAGAGGGCGCCAGACCAGTCCCGAGTCGGTGGCGTCGCCCTTCGTGTCTCGTGGGGTGAATGCGACGGCGGAGGCCGAGAGAACCAAGCCGTGTACGAAGCTGTCGCCCCGGCCGTGCCGCACAGCCGTCGGTGTATAGCCGCCACGTGCACAGGTCCTCAGCACCTCATCGTAGAGTGCGGGGGATCCCGCCCGCGGAAACAGCACCAGTTCGTGGCCGCTGAGCGCGGCCAGGGCCACTTCGCTCTGCCCGGAGGCGCGAACGCCGCGGGGCAGCAGGACACCGAGGTCGCGCCGCAGTACGGGGCCGAGTTCGAGGCCGGTCACGTCACACGGATGCTGTACCAGCCCGACATCCAACTCCCGTGCGGCGAAACGGGCGAGCTGTTCACCGGTCGACAGCTCATGAAGCTCCAGCTCCACTGTCGCGCAGCTCTCCCGGAAGGCTCCCACCAGCGCCGCGACGGTGGTGCTGGCGATATCGGGAGGCAGCGCGGCGCGAAGCAGCCCGCTCTCCCCGTCCCGGATCCGGCGGGCTGCGGCGTGCAGGGACGCAGCACGGACCAAAAGTGCACGTGCTTCGGGCAGTAGCAGAGTCCCGGCCTTGGTGAGAGCCACCTGGCGACTGGTCCGGTCGAACAGGCGCACCTCCAGCTCCCGCTCCAGGCGTTGGATGCGCTGCGACAAAGGTGGCTGGGCCATGCGCAGTCGTACCGCCGCACGGCCGAAGTGTGACTCTTCTGCAACAGCCACAAAGCATTCCAAGTGCCGGATCAGGTCCACGAGCAGCAATCATATCGGAAGGATTATTGATCGAAGATCCATATCTGTCTTGGACATGAGGTCTGGTCGCTTGGTCTCCTCACGGCATGACACGCACTCCCGCTCGACGTAGAACCTCGCGTTCGCCGCTCAAGGCGACCGCCGCAGCGACAGTGGCCCTCGCCCTTGCCGCCGGCGGTGCGTACGCCGCAGGAATAGGACCGTTCGACCACACCTCCAACGCCCTCGACCCGGCCGCCGTTGCCCAGGCCAGAGCCTTTCTCGCCGACTGGTCACGCGGCCGCTACGAGGGCGCCGCAGCCCGCACGACCAGCCCCGCCCGCGCCGAGGAGGTGTTGCACAGTTTCACCGAAGGGCTCGACATCGAGGGCCCGCGCCTCACCGCGGCTACCGCCGAGCGCGCGGACGACGGCGCGGTGAGCGTCCCTTTCACCGCGCAGATGCCCGTGAAGGGGCTTGGTTCCTGGACGTACAACTCACGCATACTCCTACGGGAGGAGAAGGGGACCTGGCAGGTCGACTGGACGCTGGGACTCGTTCATCCGCACTTGAGCGACAAGGCCAAGTTCCGCCTCGAGCGCGAGGAGACCAGTACACCGGAGGTCGCAGACAGGAACGGGAAGTCCCTCAGGGGTGACGCCTACCCGTCGCTGCAGCCGCTGCTGGCGCAGATCGCGGGTGGGGGCGGCGGGCCACGAGGGACGATTCGGCTGGTCGACCGGGTCACCGGGGAGACGAAACGCACGGAGATCACGTTTGGAGGCAAGACGAACGCGGGCGGCCAGGACGGCCCGGCATCGGCCCGGACCACCCTGGACGCCACCTGGCAGGCCGCCGCCGATCAGGCGCTCGGCGCCGAGGCCGATGGCAGGAACGCCTCGCTGGTGGCCCTGCGCGTGGACAACGGCGAGATCCTCGCCATGGCCAACTCCCCGGCCACCGGCTTCAACCGCGCCGCCTCAGGCACGTACGCGCCCGGGTCCACCTGGAAGATCGTGACAAGCAGTGCACTGCTGCTGAAGAACGCTGTCACCCCCCAGTCCGTGGTGGACTGCCCCAAACACCTCGTCGTCGGCAAGGAGTTCCACAACGTCGAAACATCGGAGTTCCACGGCGCGACCTTCCAGAAGGACTTCACGGAGTCCTGCAACACGGCCTTCATCAGCCTGCGCGGCAAACTCGGCGACGCCGAAACGGGCGACATCGCGCGCAAGTACTTCGGCGTAGGCCAGGAGTGGCACGTGGGAATCCCCTCGTACGACGGGTCGGTGCCCGTACCGAAGGACGAGACGGAGAAGGCTGCTGCGATGATCGGACAGGGCCGCATCCAGGCGAACCCCCTGATCATGGCCTCGATCACCGCGACTGCGGCCTCCGGCCACTTCCACCAGCCGACAATCCGTCCGGAACTGGATGACCGGACGTCCACCACCGCCCTGCCGCGTACCGTGGTGAATCAGTTGCAGACAATGATGCGCGCCACCGTGAGAGGCGGCACCGCACGCGTCCTGGCCGACCTGCCCGGCCCCATCGGCGCGAAGACCGGAACCGCCGAGGTCTCCGAGGACGAGGAGAACAACGGCTGGCTCGTGGCCCGACGCGGCAACGTCGCCGTCGCCTGCGTGGTCGAGCAAGGTGTCACGGGTGGCGGCTCGGCCGGACCCATCCTCCACCGCCTGCTGGCGGCCGTCCCAGAGGATCCCTCCTGAGCCGCGCCAGTCAACGAGCCAGGGGTGATACCTCCAACAACTGCGTCGACGGGCGCCGTCCTCGCGCGCCTGTCCCCGCACATCGGCCAACCCCGTAACAAGGCGGACCATAGGGGAGTCAGACGATGTCCAGATTCCGATCGCTCGGGGGACTGCTGCACAGTTGAGCGACACCTGACCTGGCTTGCTGAGAGGTGGCCTGGAAGGATGCTGCAGTGCCCAAACCGTATCCGAAGGAGCTCCGCGAGGACGTCGTGCGCGTCGCGCGCAACCCTGAGCCCGGCGTCACGGTGGAACAGATCGCCGCCGACTTCAGTGTCCCCCTGATCACGCTGTCGAAGTGGCCGCGCCATGCCGACACCGATGAGGGCTGCAGACCCGCGACAGCGCAGGGCGCATCCGCGGAGCTGCGCGAGGCCCGCAAGCGCGTCCGGCTACTCGAGCAAGGGAACGAGGTTCTGCGGAGGGCCGCGGCATATCTGTCGCAGGCGAACCTGCCATCAACATGATGTACCCGCTCGTCCGCGAGCCGGCCGCCGCCGCTGCCCCTCACCGGGTGCCGGTGGCGGTGACCTGCCGTGTGCTCGGCCTGGCCCGCCAGCCCTACTACCGGTGACTGGCCCGGACGGTCACCGTTTCCGAGCTCGCCGAGGCACAGCGCGCCCGCCGGGAACCAGCTGCCGTCCCACCCTGCCCGAACAGTGCCAAGTCGTGCCGTTCGGCCAGCCCGATGTGATCGCCCCGCGAGCCGGGTACGGCGACGACGAACAGCGCCTCGCCGGCGACTTCGGCATCGGGCAGGAAGCGGCGGACGAGTTCCGGGTCGGCGGCCAGGCCGCCGCTGGCGACGACGACGGCCGGGGCGGTGGCTTCCTCGCCGTCCGTGACGACGCCGCGGACGGCGCCGTCACGGACCACGAGGTCCTCCACCCGGCTGCCGAGGGCGAGGTCCACGCCGAGGCGGGCGCGGGCCTTGTCGAGAACCTGGACCAGACCGTATCCCTGGTCCTTGGGGACGTGGCCGCGCCAGACGTCCTCCACGCCGGCCCGCGTCAGCCCGGGTTCGTGGGCACTGCGCGAGACCTGGGCGGGTATGTCGACGCCCAGGACGAGCAGCCAGTCGTCGACCGCTGCGGACTCCTCGCAGAACATACGTACCGGGGGCGGGCCGGACCCGCCAGCCGTTGAGGTCCATGTCGTGCTGGAACATGCGCAGGAGTGAGTTTTGGATGCCGAGGCGCTGCCGGACGCGGGTGGCCGAGGCGGTCAGGAGTCCGGCGGACAGCTGTGTGGACCCGCCGATCTCGTCCTCGGACTCCAGGAGCGGCGACGCCTCCGCTCACGGGGTGCTCGGGCCCGCGGTGCACAGTGCGTGGTCGATCAGGGCGCCGGCCGCGTTCTCTTGCTCCAGTATGTGCTCCAGGGTGTCACCGCGTGCCTCGGACATGGAGACCACGGCGCTTCGCCTGCCGTCGTCGGTGACGCCGTTCAGCGTGATGTAGCCGCCGTCCCCGCCCTCGTGGCTCCAGTAGGTTCCTCCGCAGCTCAGGGGGCGTTCGACCAGGCCGAGCCCGTATCGACCGCCGGGCCAGAACTGTTGGAATTCCGCGCTCACGGGAACGGTCTGTTTCATCTCGGCCATCTGCCGAAGCGACAGCAGGCGGCCCGCGAGCAGCGCGCGGAAGAAGTCGTTCTCATCCCGTGTGGTCGTGACCCACGAAAAGGTTTCATAGCCCACCGGTATCTGGTCGGTGACGTCCACCACGGAGCCGGGGCCGAAGAACTCGTAGGCCCTGGCGTGCGGCCGGGGCAGGGAGGGCGAGGCACCCATCCACCGGGTCTGGTCGAGGCCGAGCGGGTCCAGGATGCGGTCTTCGATCTCCTCGTGAGCGGATTGGCCGGTGGCCCTCTGGATGATCATGCCGAGCAGGATGTAGCCGGTGTTGGAGTACTGCCAGCCCTCGCCGGGCGCGAAGTCCGGCGCGTGGGCCATGGCGCGAGCAACCAGCTGCTCGGAGCTGTGGAGGTCGTGGCGCTGCTCGTAATACTCCGCCGGCGTGGTGTATCCGGGCAGGTCGTCGTGGATGCCACTGGTGTGCTGGAGCAGTTGGCGAACGGTGATCCGGCTGCCGTCGTTGCCGTGGGACCGCACCACTCCTGGCAGCCAGTGGCCGACTGTGTCGTCCAGGGACAGCTCGCCCTCGGCTTCCAGCTGGAGAATCACGGTGGCAACCAGAGTCTTGGACGTGCTGGCCATACGGAAGTAGCCGTCGGAAGAGACCGGGCGGCCGGTGTTCAGGTCGGAGGTGCCGCTGGTGGCGACCGACTGCCGACCCTCGGGCGTGATCACGCGGGCCTGCACACCGCTGATACCGAGGGCGTGGATCGCCTCGGTGTCCTGGCGTAACTGTTTCGCAGGGGAGGGACCGGTGGGTTGGGCGATGGCGGTGGTCACCTCGGCGGTGAGCAGCATGGCCACACCGAGTGCCATGGCGAGGTGCTTGCGCAGAGTCGAAGTCATAGCTGGACGCTAGTTTCGCCCCCCAACTGGGCGCAATCCGGCACACCCCAAGGCCGGAAGGGGGATATCCCCCAGAGCAGCCTGTCACCAGTCCGGTGTCGACCTGCCGAGCGCGACGTGGCGGTTCTCGACTCCAACACCAACAAGCGGCGGCGACTGACGACGGCGCAGGAGTACGAAGACATCGAGCAGGAGCTGTCGACCAGTTCCTGCTCGCCGGCGTCGGCGCGGGAATGGCGGTCCCCCACGCCCTTTCGAGATCTGGAGCAGGACGTGGCGTGCGGCGAGGCAGTCCCCGAATGCACGGTGCCCGCCGCCGAGCGGATGCCACCGGGGCGAGCCGAGCCACGCGGCATACGCCTCCATGAGGCAGTACCAGGCAGCATCGTCCTCCGGGGCAGTGGCTTCTTCCCGCTCCGCCGGATGTCGCCCAAGACCACGTGCCTGTCGAAGGCGGCGTTGCAGCAGCAGATCACCCGGTCCTTGGTGACCCTCCGCAGACGCGGAAGGAGCTTCTCGAAGGGCTTCACCCCGAACGCGGGTGTGTCAGCGGCGTCGCTGGTCTGCTCGCAGTTCGAAGTCGCCGTGGCTGTTGTCGACCGCGTTGGCCGTGTCTCTGGGGCGACGATCGCGTCGAGGACATCGACGGGCAGGGTGATGTCACCGGCGAGCAGGAAGGACCTCCAGCTGTTCCGTGGTGCGGAGGCCGATGATGGCTGAGGCGACGCCGGGGTGGTTGATACGAAGGCGACGGCGCGCTCGATCGGCGTCAGGCCGGACTTCAGACAGCGAGCCGCCAGAGAGCAGGCTGTCGGTGAGCGTGCCCCCGGTTGCTGCCTCGGCTTGTGGTCGGAAGTCCTCGAGCGGTGCTGACGCTGACGAAGCGCTGTGCGCTGCGGAGCAAGGAGTGGTGCGCGCAGCGGCGGGACTCGCTGTCGGTCGTGCCTAGCGTGCTCTTCGGAGCAGCACCTTCTGCTCCGACGTACCCCTCTGAGCGCTGGAAGAAGACCATTCATGCAATCCTTTCCCGTTCCGCCTTCACCTGTCCTGGAGGCGGCCGCCGCTGCGTTCGCCGAGGCGACGGCGCAGCCCCCCTACCTCTTCGACCTCGCCCCCGCAGAGGGCCGTGCCGCTGTGGACGAAGCGCAGTCCGGCTCTGTGGAACTGCCTGAGGTGGACGAGGAGTGGGTGACCGTCCCGTCTGACACCGGTGACGTCCGGGTACGCGTCGTGCGCCCCGCAGGGCCCACGGGGCCGCTCCCGGTGATCCTCTACATCCACGGTGCCGGCTGGGTCTTCGGTAACGCGCACACCCACGACCGGCTGGTGTGCGAACTCGCCGACGGAACGGGCGCGGCCGTTGTCTTTCCCGAGTACGCGCTCTCGCCCGAGGCACGTTATCCCGTCGCGATCGAGCAGAACTGGGCTGTGGCGCGCTGGATCGTCACCGACGGCGCCCGGCACGGCCTGGACGGCGAACGGATCGCCGTCGCGGGTGACTCGGTGGGCGGCAACATGAGCGCGGCGCTCACCCTCATGGCCAAGGAGCGCGGCGGCCTCGCTCTGCGCCAGCAGGTGCTGTTCTACCCGGTCACCGACGCCTCCTTCGACACCGCCTCCTACGAGCAGTTCGCCGAGGGCTACTTCCTGCGCCGCGACGGTATGCGCTGGTTCTGGGACCAGTACACGACCGAGGAGAGCGACCGCGCCCGCATCACCGCCTCCCCGCTGCGCGCCACGACCGACCAGCTGGCCGGCCTTCCGCCGGCGCTCGTCATCACCGCGGAGGCGGACGTGCTGCGCGACGAGGGGGAGGCGTACGCCGCGAAGCTGCGGGCCGCCGGGGTGCCGGTGACCGCCGTGCGGTATCAGGGCGTGATCCACGACTTCGTCATGCTCAACGCGCTGCGCGGAACACAGGCCGCCGACTCCGCGATCGCCCTCGCCGTCGCCACGCTGCGTACGGCGCTGTCGCCGCGCTGATCTCCGCTCAACTCCGCGGTATCGAGCCCTGCCCAGGCGGGACCGGCCTTCATGCGGCACCGGCCGGTCCCGCCCCGCCGTGCTGCCCTGATGGGGCAGCAGTCTTCTCCGACAGGTGATCACCATGACCACACCTCCACCCGCCCGCCGCTTCGAACCCGATCTGCGCGCGATGACCCGCATCAACCTGCGGCCCATCGCTTCCCCGATGCCCCTCGGCTTCTACGCCGTCGGCATCGCCTCCGTGGTCGCCGGGACCTACCAGCTCGGCATACTCGGCGAGGACGCCGGCCGCGCCGTGGCCTTCACGATCCTGCCCGCGTTCGTCCTCCAACTTCTGGTCGCCGTACTCGCTTTCGGAGCACGTGACGTCCTGGCGGCGACGCTCATGGCGTGTTTCTCCGGAACGTGGCTCGCCAACGCCCTCGTCCTCGCCCTGCACCCGGAACACGGATCGCGCGTCCTCGGCGTGCTCAATCTGTGCTTCACACTCTTCGCGCTTCTCATGGCGTCCGTCGCCCGCGCCAAACGCGCGCTGTGGTTCGTGCTGTGCGTGGCCGTGCCCCGCTTCGGGGCGGCCGCCGCTGCCGGGCTGAGCGGCGCGCACGCGCTCACCGTCCTCTCCGGAGCCCTCGGTCTGCTTCTCGCGGCCGTCGCCCTCTATGCCGCGTTCGCGCTGATGCTGGAGGACATGCGGGGCGAGGAGGTGCTGCCACTGGGCCGCAGCGGCCCCGCGCACCACGCCGTCGAGGGCGACCTGAGCGTGCAGCTGCGCAACCTCGAACGTCACGCGGGCGTACGCCGCACTCTCTGAGGACGGCCGCAGCCCCCCACGTTCGGGCAGGCGTCGCCTTCCTGCCGCCGTGACTCTTTCACCACCCACTGGAGCCTCATTCCATGACCAGCAGCACCCCCATGCCCGTCGGCGGGTTCACACCGCAGCCGGGCCTCGCCCCAGCGGCCGGCGCCGACCTCGTCGTCCGCAACGCCAAGGTGTGGACCGGTGACCCGGCCCGGCCCGCCGCTTCGGCCCTCGCCGCACGCGACGGCATGATCCTCGCGATCGGTGACGAGAGTGACGTCGCCGCTGTGACCGGCCCCGGCACCCGCGTCGTGGACGCCCTCGGACGCCGTGTCGTGCCCGGACTCAACGATTCCCATCTGCACGTGATCCGCGGCGGACTCAACTACGTACTCGAACTGCGCTGGGACGGTGTGCCGTCGCTGCGACAGGCCCTCGCCATGCTGCGTGAACAGGCCGGGCGTACGCCGAAGGGTCAGTGGATCCGTGTCGTGGGCGGCTGGACCGCCGACCAGTTCGCCGAACGCCGTATGCCGACCGTCGCCGAACTGACCGCGGCCGCCCCCGACACACCCGTCTTCGTGCTGCACCTCTACCAGTCCGCGCTGCTCAACCGAGCCGCCGTCCGCGCGGCCGGACTCACCCGCGATACCCCCGACCCCGCCGGCGGGCAGATCGTCCGGGGCCGCGACGGTGAGCCCACCGGCCTCCTCCTGGCCGCGCCCAGCGCCCTCGTCCTCTACTCGACGCTCGCCCGCGCCCCCGGCCTCGGCCCCGAGGAGCAGCGCCTGTCCACACGGCACTTCCTGCGCGAACTCAACCGCTTCGGGCTCACCTCGGCGGTCGACGCGGCAGGCGGCTTCCAGAACTTCCCCGACAACTACGCCGCCGTCACCGACCTGGCCCGGGCCGGAGAGCTGTCCCTGCGCATCGCCTACCATCTCTTCCCCCAGACCGCCGGGCAGGAACTGGCGGACCTGGCCCGCTGGACGGACATGGTGAAGCCTGACGAGGGCGACGCCTGGCTACGGCTCAACGGGGCCGGCGAGAACCTGATCTGGGCCGCCGCCGACTTCGAGAACTTCGCCGAGCCCCGCCCCGGCCTCGCCCCCGGCTACGAGAGCGAGTTCGAGAAGGCCGTGCGGCTGCTCCTCGAACACGGCTGGGGCTTTCGACTCCACGCCACGTACGACGAGACGATCCGCCGGGACCTCGCCGTCTTCGAGAAGCTCGCCGCCGACGGGCTCTTCCCCGGGCAGGGCCGCTGGCTCTTCGACCACGCCGAGACCGTCTCCTCCGGCAGCCTGGAGCGAATCGCCGCGCTGGGCGGGGCCATCGGCGTGCAGAACCGGATGTCGTTCCAGGGCCGGGTCTTCGCCGAACGGTACGGAGCGCGGGCCGCCGCCCACACCCCACCGGTGAGCGAGATGCTGGAGGCCGGTCTGACCGTGGCCGCCGGGACCGACGCGACGCGTGTCTCCTCGTACAACCCATGGGTCGCGCTGCACTGGCTCGTCACCGGGCGCACGGTGGGGGACCTGTGCCTCTACCCGCCGGAGCGGCTCCTGAGCCGCGAACGCGCCCTGGAGCTGTACACCATCGGCGGAGCCCGGATCACCGGCGAGGCGGACATCAAGGGCACCCTGGGCGTCGGCCGCTACGCCGACTTCACCCTGCTGAGCCACGACTACTTCTCCGTCCACCAGGACGACATCCCGCACATCGAGTCCGTACTCACCGTCGTGGGCGGCCGCATCGTGTACGCGGCGGCCGAGCACGAGGGCGTCGACGAGGCGCTGCCCCCGCTCGCCCCGGCCTGGAGTCCCGTCGCCCACTTCGGCGGCTACCAGGCCACACCGCCGCCGGGCCTCATCGGAGCGCGTCAGGCCGACCGGATCGCCGAGGCGGTCGGCGCCTCCGAACAGCACCGGCAGTGGCGGGTGGCACGCGGCTTCGCTCCCGAGGGCACCGCGCCGCAGGTTTTCGACCCCTGCTATGTGCTCTGACCGACCTCACCACAAGGAGAAACACGCGTGAACAGCGCGCTGTTGCTGCTCCGGCTCGTCACGGGACTGCTCGTGGCCGGCCACGGAGTGCAGAAGATCAGTTTCCGGCTCGGTGGCAAGGGCCTCGCGGGCGGCGTCGAGGAGTTCCGGCAGGACGGATTCCGCGGCGGGCGGCTCACCGCTCTCGCCGCCGGAGGCACCCAGGTGGGCGCCGGACTGCTGCTCGCCGCCGGAGCCCTCACCCCGCTCGCCGGGGCCGGCGTGATGGGCGTCATGACCGTCGCCCTCACCGTCAAGCGCCCGCACGGCCCATGGGTGCAGAACGACGGCTACGAATACCCCCTGCTCCTCATCGCGGTTCCGGCCGCACTCGTCCTGGCCGGCCCCGGTGCCTGGTCACTGGACTCCCGGCTCGGAGCCACCCCCTGGCCGGCCTGGCTGAACACCGGCTGCCTCGCACTCGGGCTCGCCAGCGGCCTGCTGACCCGTCTCCTCCTGCACCGCACACCCTCACCCGCGATCACCCCGAGGAACGCCTCATGACCACCCAGCAGACCTCCCGCCCCGCCGTACTCCAGGAATTCGGGACGGTGCACCCCGTGCCGCTCGGCCTCACAGCCGACACCCGGCGGTACGCGGCCCAGCGCCTCAACCGCGTACTCGCCGACACCCACATGCTGTACGCCCTCTACAAGAAGAGCCACTGGCAGGTGCGCGGCGGCCTCTTCCACTCGCTGCACCTCCTCTTCGACCGGCACGCCGGCGAACAGCAGGCGCTCGTCGACGATCTGGCGGAACGGGTGCAGATCCTCGGCGGGATCGCCGTCGCCGATCCCCGGCACGCCGCCGAACTGACCTCCGTGCCCCGTTTCCCCGACGGAGCCGAGGACGTGCCGGATCTCCTGCACCGGCTGCTCAGGACACACGAAGGCATCCTCGTGGACGCCCGCGAGGCCGCCACCCGGCTCGGCGCCCTCCACGACCCCGGCACCGAGGACCTGCTCGTGTCCTCGATCGTCCGCACGGGGGAGCGGCAGGCGTGGTTCCTTGCGGCCGAGGCGGCGAAGGACGCCTCCGCTCCCGGGAACCTTCGGACCCGCTGATCCCCCCACCGCCCGCCCCGCGCCCGGTCTCCCGGACGCGGGGCGTTTCGCTGCGCCCGCGGCCTCCGGCTGTGCCACGCACCGCGAGTCGGACGACGCACTGGTGGCGGCCCGCGTCCGCACGCACGAAGGTGCCGGGGCGGTGACGTCGTTCGTCACCGCCCCGGCACCGGGAGGGTCTCAGACAGAGGGGGTTACCGCTTCAGGAATGCCAGCAGCGCCTCGTTGACCTCCTGAGCGTGCGTCCACAGCAGACCGTGCGGGGCGCCGTCGATCACGACGTACTCGGCGGCGGGCAGCGCCGCGTGGAAGCGCTCGGCGGTCGCGCCGATCGGCAGGATGCGGTCACCACTGCCGTGCACGATCAGGGCCGGCACGTCGATCTTCGGGATGTCGTCGCGGAAATCGGTGAGCCACGTCGGGACGGCCGCACGCGACGCGTACGCGGAGGAGCCGGCCGCCGTCGCCCAGTTGGCGCGCACGACGGCTTCGCTGATGCGGGTTCCGAGATTCTCGTCCAGGTTGTAGAAGTCCCGGTAGAAGTCATCGAAGTACGCGTAGCGGTCGCGGGTCACGGCGTCCAGGATGCCGTCGAAGACGGCGCCGTCGACGCCGTACGGGTTGTCGTCCGTCTTCAGCAGGAAGGGTTCGAGGCCCGCGAGGAACACCGCCTTGGCAACGCGCCCGGACCCGTACCGGCCGAGGTAGCGGCCGACCTCGCCCGTGCCCATCGAGAAGCCCACGAGGACCGCGTCCCGCAGGTCGAGCCGCTCCATGATCGCGTGCAGGTCGTCGGCGAAGGTGTCGTAGTCGTAGCCGGTCGTGGGCTGCGACGACTGTCCGAAGCCCCGCCGGTCGTACGTGATGACGCGGTAGCCGGCATCGAGCAGGACGGGAAGCTGCTTCTCCCAGGAGTGGCCGTCCAGCGGGTAGCCGTGGATGAGCACGACGGGCCGGCCGCTGCCGTGGTCCTCGTAGAAGAGGTCGATGGGGGTGCTGTTCTCATGGCCGACGGTGAGGAAAGACATGGTGGGTTCCTTCGGGAAGGCGGGATGGGAATGACGGGTGCCCGGCACCACGGGGTGCCGGGCACCTGCGGGAGGCGATCAGCCGGCCGCGTGCGGGCTGATCATCGACTGGGCGTAGACGACACCCATGCCGTACGCGCCCCCGTGCTCCTTCACGACATCGAGCGTCGCGGCGTAGGTCTCGCCGCGCGCCCAGTCGCGCTGGAGCTCGAGGAGCACCTGGAGCCAGGTGACGGGCACGGCGCCCGCAGCCGTCATGCGCTGCATGGCGTGCTCATGCGACTCCGCGGTGACGCCCGCGGAGGCATCGGCGACGACGTACACCTCGTAGCCCTGACCGAGCGCGGACAGGGCGGGAAGGACGAGGCAGACTTCGGTCCAGAGACCGGACAGGATGATCTTGCTGCGCCCGGTGGCCTTGACCGCCTCGACGAGCGCGGCGTCCTCCCACGCGTTCATCGAGGTGCGGTCGATGACCCCGTGCTTCGGGAAGACGTCCAGGAGCTGCGGCAGGATCGGGCCGGAGAAGGACTCGGCGGCCACCGTGGAGAGCACCACCGGCACGTCGAAGACGCGGGCGGACTTGGCGAGCCCGACCGTGGCGTTGATGACGCCTGCACGGTCGGCGCTCGCCGCGCCGAAGAACATCTGCGGCTGGTGGTCGACGAAGAGCATCATCGCGTTGTCGGGTGTCAGCAGGTCCGGACTCGGGGCGGCCTGAACGGAGCTGGGATCGAACATGGTGATTCCTCGGGTGAAATAAGTGGGATGAGGTAAGAGCAGCCGGACACCGACCGGTGCCGCGCTCGACATGGCGAACCTATGGCCGCCGGTGAGAAGGCGGTTGACTGTGAAGGTCCGCTTCCTGTGCCCTGCCTGCACACCTGCGGCCCCGGGGCAGAGACGTCAGCCGGCCGTCGTGAGGCCCGCGAGCAATTCGTCGACCGCTCGCGCGACGCACTCCGCGACCGTCGACGGCCAGGTGTCGGTGCGGGCGAGATGGGTGAGCACAGCGGCGGTACGGAGGTACAGGACGCACCTGCCCGAGGGCGACCGCAGGACCAGTTCCGTATGAGTACCGGCCGCACGTACGCGTACGTCGCCCTCACCGGCCAGGCCGTTCACACCCTCCTCCAGCAGAGCCCGCGCGAAGACCCAGGTCACCGTCGGCCGGCCGTCGGGTGACAGGAAGTCGCAGTGGACGGCGAGCGGGTCGTGCGAAAGATGCCGCAGATGGACGGTGAACCGTGCCAGGTGAGCGTGCGGCCCGACGACGTCCGCGGTCAGGACGTGTACGACGCCGTTCACGTCCGCTCCGTCCACGTGCGACGGCAGACGTCCACCGGCCGCGCCCGGCGCCTACCCCGCCGAGTGCGCGCGGGGGCTGCGCAGTTGCGCCGCGAACACACGGATGCCCTCCTCTTCCTCCTCGGCGAAACCGGACACCGCCGAAGCCCCGCGCCCGGCGAGGGCGGTGGCGAGTTCGGCAGCCGCGCGGTCGATGCGGCGGGGCAGCGCGGGATCGGCGTCCTCGGCGCCCGTACCCCAGTCGGCGGTGGCCGCGAAGACACCGGTGGGAACGACCGCGGCACGCAGATACGCGAAGAGAGGCCGCAGGGCGTGGTCCAGGACGAGCGAGTGCCGACTCGTTCCGCCCGTCGCGGCG
Source organism: Streptomyces sp. SID9727 (assembly GCF_010550605.1). Classification (GTDB taxonomy): domain Bacteria; phylum Actinomycetota; class Actinomycetes; order Streptomycetales; family Streptomycetaceae; genus Streptomyces. The sequence goes on along the minus strand of NZ_JAAGNI010000356.1, from coordinate 76,826 downwards.
ACGAGGACCGGCCGACCGGTGAAACCGTCCGGGTCCCACAGGTCCACGAACGACTTGAAGAGCCCCGAGAACGATGCCGCGAAGACCGGCGACACCGCGATGAGCGCGTCGCTCGCACGTACGCGCTCCAGCGCCTCTTCGAGGGCGGGCGGCGGGAAGCCGGTGACGAGAGCGGAGGCGATGTCACGGGCGAGCGGGCGCAACGAGACCTCCTCGGTGACGCACTCGACCCCGGCATCCGCGCAGGCGTTGCGCGTCGCCTCGCCGAGCCGGGACGCGAGCAGCGCCGTCGCCGAAGGGACGCCGAGCCCGCCCGCCACGACCACTACGCGCCGAACGGGGCGGCTCATCGGGCGGTCCCCGCGAAACTGCTCACGCGTGCCGCGTGCGTGGGAGCCTCGGCGACCCCGGCGGGCCGGGCAGCCGCCAACTCGCGGCGCAGCACCGGAACCACCTCCTCGCCGAGGATGTCGAGCTGTTCGAGGACCGTTTTGAGCGGCAGCCCGGCGTGGTCCATGAGGAACAGCTGCCGCTGGTAGTCACCGAAGTCCTCACGGAAGCGCAGCGTCCGCTCGATGACCTGCTGCGGCGATCCAACGGTGAGCGGGGTCTGTTCGGTGAACTCTTCCAGCGACGGCCCGTGCCCGTAGACAGGCGCGTTGTCGAAGTACGGCCGGAACTCCCGCACGGCGTCCTGCGAGTTCTTGCGCATGAAGACCTGCCCGCCGAGCCCCACGATCGCCTGCTCCTCCGTGCCGTGGCCGTGGTGGGCGAACCGTCTGCGGTAGAGGCGGATGAGCCGCTGGTAGTGGCGCGCCGGCCAGAAGATGTTGTTGGCGAAGAAGCCGTCCCCGTAGAAGGCCGCCTGCTCGGCGATCTCGGGACTGCGGATGGAGCCGTGCCACACGAAGGGCGGCACGCCGTCGAGCGGGCGCGGAGTGGAGGTGAATCCCTGCAGCGGTGTGCGGAAGCGGCCCTCCCAGTCGACGCTCTCCTCGTCCCAGAGCCGCCGCAACAGCGCGTAGTTCTCCACAGCGAGCGGAATCCCGTCCCGGATGTCCTTCCCGAACCACGGGTACACCGGGCCGGTGTTGCCCCGGCCCAGCACGAGGTCGGTCCGACCCTCCGCGAGGTGCTGGAGCATCGCGTAGTCCTCGGCTATCTTCACCGGGTCATTCGTCGTGATGAGCGTCGTCGCCGTGGACAGGACGATGCGCTCGGTGCGGGCAGCGATCCAGCCGAGCACAGTGGTGGGTGACGACGGGACGAACGGCGGGTTGTGGTGCTCCCCGAGAGCGAAGACGTCGAGACCGACCTCCTCCGCCTTGAGCGCGATGGCGAGGATGGCCTTGAGCCGTTCCCCCTCGGTGGGCGGCCTTCCCGTGACGGGGTCGGCGGTGATGTCGCCGACGCTGAAGATGCCGAACTGCATGGTGTTCCTCACTCGGAGCCTGGGGCGCGGCGTGTACCGCGCCGGTGCGAGGCTAGGAGCGGGGGAGCGGGCCGGGGCGCCGCTCGGTGTACGGGGCCTTGCCGCTCAGCGCCCGGCCGCCGGCCGCCGTACGAGGAAACGCCCCGCCTCGTCCGGCACGCCGCTCGCAGCGAAGGCGCGCGACCGCCATTCGAGCGGTGAACACCCGTGCAGCTGGCGGAAGGCGCGGCTGAAGTGGGCCGCGTTGGTGAAGCCGCACAGCTGGGCGACGGCGGCCACGGTCACGGCCCGACGCCCGGGCCTGGCCAGTTCGCGTGCGCTCTCCTCGAGCCGACGCCGCTGGATGAGCCGGCCCACGGTCGACTCTTCCGCCTCGAAGACCCGGTGGAGGTACCGCAGCGAGATGTGATGGGCCCTGGCTATGGACTCCGGCGAGAGCGAGGGGTCCCGGTAGTGCCCGTCGATGTACGCCCTGACCCTGCGCACCAGCTCTCCGCGCGGACCGTTCTGCACCGTCTCCGGATCCGGCGCGCTGTGCTCCAGTACGAGGAGCGTCACCAGGTCCACGAGCGCGGCCCCCAGCCGTTCGCCGACGCGGGGGGACCAGTCCGCCGTGGGGGAGGTGACTGCCGGGAGAAGCGACGCGAGCAGCGCAGCCGTCCCGTCCGTCGTGGGCAGCGCCGTACCGGCCACCGAGCCCAACTGCTCCGCGGAAAGACCGACCGCCCGAGCGGGCACCCGCAGCACAACAGCGGTGAAGGGACCTTCATACGACAGCGAGCACCACTGCGCGCTGTCGTGTATCAGCAGCACACTCGGCCCGGCCAGGACATCGTCGCCGCGCCACCGGTACGTTGCCGAGCCGTGCGGGTGCAGCAGGAGCACGACGTCTGGCTCGTCCGCGCCGGACCTACGCACGGGGACTCGGGTCACGCGCTGCGCGCCGGACACGACGGCGGAGACGGTCACGGCCCCCAGTCGGTGTATGACGATGTCGCCGCCCGGCACCCGGCCGTCGGCGGTCGTGACGGAGACCGGCATCGCGGCGTCGCCCCACCGCGAGCCCCAGCGGGCGAGATCTTCCTCGTCGTGGACGGGGCCGGCAGGCAGCAAAAGGCTCAAGTGCGTGCTCCTTGTCTCCTGGGAGCGGAGTGGGGAAGTCGGGCGGGAAGTGCGGAAGGAGCCGACGCAGATCGTCCTGCGTACGGCTCCTTGCGCAATCCCCAGCCAACCAAGCCGTCACCGCGGTAACCAGGCAGACACCAGGCGGTTTCGAACTGCCTGTCCGTTCCTTCCCCCAGGCGCCTTACTCGAAAGCAGTACGGGAGGGCAGAGCGCCCGTACTGAGTCCGGCCAGACCCGCCCGCGCCTCCTCTCGAAGATCAACCGGGGCGGAATCACCCAGCCCCAGCACGGCCCGGTAGTCGCCTTCCGCCTCCGCTTCCCGACCGAGATGGGCCAGGCAGTGGCCCCGGAACAAGTAGATCTTGGTCGTCGCGAGGTGGAATCCGCTGTCCGCGTACGTTTGTTCCAGCCCGTCCAGTACTTCGGCCGCCTCCTCCCACCGGCGCTCATTCAGGTAGACGAAAGCGACGTGGTAACGGGAGATGCGGACAGTGACGGCGTAGCGCGGGTCATCTATCCCGCCCGGCAGTTGCGCCAGTGAGCCCATCACCGCGTGGTGCGTCTCGACCGCCTCCTGCCCGCGGCCGGCCTTGCGCAGCACCGTGATGTTCATATTCGCCGCTTGGAGATACCGGCGAGTGTCGCCCGCACGCATGAAGAGATCCATGGCCTGCGCGACGTCCTCGACGGCGTGCACCACATCGTTCACGACATCGCGCAGCCAGCCCAGATACATGTATGCCTCCGCCTGCCGGCCGAGGGAACCGCACGCGGACGCGATGGCCAGCGCGGAGGTGGCGGTCTCGAGCGCTTCCTCGTGTCGGCGGTGGCACTGCCAGTACACCCAGGCAAGCATGCTCAGGCATCCGGCCTGGGAATCGGGATCGCCTGTCGCCTGGGCCGAACGGGCGCCGAGGGCAAACACCTCCGACCAGTGTCCCCAGGAGATCCAGGAGTTGCACACGCCCTCGACGGCGAACGCGATCACGACTACCCGTCCGGGATCCTGCTGCTCGGCCTCCTGCCGCAGGGCCGAGAGCCAATTGTCGCTCTCGGCCCGCAGCCACTCCAGGGCCTGCTCACGGGTACGGAAGTGTTCAGGCGACGCCGTCGAGGCGCTGCCTTCCTGGGCCTCCGCCTCTCCAATGGCGACCTGCGCCGCAGCGGCGACCGTATCCAGGAGCCACCCGCGCAACCGGGCGGCAGCAGCCACCGAAACCGCCTCGTTGTCCGTGTCGCGATTCCGTGCGCGCCCATACAGGCGCAACAGGTCGTGAAAGCGGTAGCGATCCCCAACCGACGTCATCAGGAGTCCGGCCTCCAGCAACTCCTCCAGCGTGTCCTCCGCCTCCACCACACTCGTATCCGCGAGCACGGCTGCGTACGGAATGCTGAAGTCCCCGCCGGGAATCAGCGACAGCAGGCGGAACACACGCGCCGTTTCGGGGGCTAGGCGGGAGTACGACAGGTGAAACGCCGAGGCGACTCCCAGATCGCCCGCGCTGAGGGCATCCATCCGGCGGTCCTCGTCGGCGAGCCGATCCGCGAGCCGTCCCAGGGTCCAACCGGAGCGAGTCGCCGCCCAGTTCGCCGCGACCCGGAGGGCCAGCGGGAGGTGGCCGCACAGTCCGGCCACCCGTGCCGCCGCGTCCGGGTCGGCATCGACCCGGCCGTCGGCCACGATCGCGCGCAGGAGAGCGGTGGACTCAGATCCGGCGAGCGTTCCCAGCTCCAGGCGGTGCACACCGCTCAGCCCGGCCAGCGGCCGGCGGCTGGTCACCACGACGAGCATCCGCCCCTCCGCCGGGAGGAGCGCCCTGACCTGTGTCTCATGGCCGGCATTGTCCAGAACCAGAACGGCACGCAGCCCGGCGGCGGCGGACTGGTAGAGCGCGAGCCGTTCCTCACTGGTGAGCCGGCCAACCTGCGCGTCGTCGACCCCCCAGGCGTTCAGCAGCCGGACCACCGTCTCGTCCGGAGTCGGCGGCCGGTCCTCCAGACCGCGCAGGTCGATGAAGAAGGCGCCGTCGGGAAAGTCCGAGCGCCGCTCCTCGGCAAGGCGGAGTGCCAGGGTCGTCTTACCGCTCCCGGGCACCCCGGACACCACAGCCACCGGCGGCAACGGCGGTGCGGTCCCGGACCGCCCCGCGCCGGAGCGAGTGCCCTCCTCAATGAGGTCACCCAACACTCTCAACTCGTCTTCGCGCCCGACGAAGTCACGGATCCCCCGAGGCAGCGGAGCAAAATGCGCGGTGGGCGCGGGCACGTCCGCCGCCTTCTCGCTGCGGTCGGCACGCGCGGCCAGGAACAATTCCTCGGCCTCCGCCTCTCCGAGCCGGAGGCCCTGCATCAGCGCCGCGACGGTGCCGTGCCTGGGCTTCGTGCTGCGACCCCGCTCCATGTCACCGATCGCGCGCACGGATACCCCGGAGGCCTCCGCGAGTTGCTCGATCGTGAGCGCCCGCGCGAGCCGCAGCCGTCGCACCAACCTGCCGAAAGAGGAGACCGTCACCGAGTGACCGCCCCGAACCATGCTGGCCTTGCCTTCCTCGTGGATCCGCCGGAAACGAACTACGGTCCCATCGGCGACGTTGTGCTCATGAGAGGCAAAGTGCTCTCATGAGCGCAACGGACGAAGGTGGGCAATTCGCTGACTTCGACATTAGTACGCGCGCACCAGACGCCGATTGCCGCCCCCGCCAGCCCTCCGACTCCCGGAAACGATGACGGTGACCGGCGCCGCGGCGGACGGCGGTCGCGGTCCCGGGATGCAGCCCCTGGTGAACGTGAGGGAGGCGAGTTCGCCGATACTTCAGCAGGCGCGGTACGCAACGGAACGTCTGCCGCCCCACGACAGGATGTCCCTCAGGAAGGCTGAACGCGGTGACGACCGTCGCATATCAGGGTGAACCCGGATCCAACTCGGCGACCGCCGTGCGCGCCCTGTACCCGGACGCCTCGGAATACCCCTGCACCGGCTTCGAGCAGGCCCTGGACGCCGTGGCGCTCGGCGACGCGGACCTCGCCGTGATCCCGGTGGACAACTCCGCGGCCGGACGCGTCGCCGACGTGCACCACCTGCTGCCGGAGTCCGGGCTGTTCATCGTCGGCGAGTACTTCCTCGCCATCCGTTTCGACCTCATGGGCGTCTCCGGCGCCACCCTCGACCAGGTGGAGTGCGTCCGCAGCCACGTGCACGCCCTGGGGCAGTGCCGCAAGCTGCTGCGGGAAGGCGGCTGGCGGACCCTGGTCTGCGACGACACCGCCGGCGCGGCGCGCGAGGTCGCCGAGCTGGGCGACGCGCGGCACGCGGCACTCGCACCCCCCGCCGCGGCAGGACTGCACGGTCTCGACGTCCTGCGCGCCGGCGTCGAGGACGACCCGGAGAACACCACGAGGTTCGTCGTCCTGTCCCGCACGCCCGCTTCCGCCCCGGACCTGGGGCAGCCGACCATGACGAGCCTGTTCTTCAGCGTGCGCAACATCCCGAGCGCGCTTTACAAGGCCCTCGGCGGCTTCGCCACCGGCGGCGTGAACCTCACCAAGATCGAGAGCTACCAGATCGGTGCGGGGCTGAACGCCAGCCGCTTTTACGTCGAGGCCGAGGGCCACCCCGACGAGCAGCGGGTCGCCCTGGCCCTGGAGGAACTGCGGTTCTTCTCCTCCGAGGTGCGCGTCCTGGGCGTCTACCCGGCCCACCCCCGCCGGCTGAGGGGCTGACCGGGTCCCGCGAGAGCGGTTTGAGGGAGGGCCGTCGGCCCGCGCCCCGGAGTCAGAGGCGGCCGGCGTCGACCACGGCCTGGGCGAAGGCGGTGGGCGCCTCCTGCGGCAAGTTGTGGCCGATGTCCGCGATCGTGCGGTGCGCGTAGGGGCCGGTGAAGTGGAAGCGGTAGCTTGAACCGTCGCCCGGCGGCGGGGTGAAGGGGTCGAGCGCGGCGTCGAGGGTGACGGTGGGCACGTGGATGGCGGGCTGGGCGGCGAGCAGCTTCTCGTGGCGCGCGTACCGGGGGTCCGTGTCGACCAGGCCGATTCGCCAGCGGTAGTTGAAGAGCACGACGGCCGCGTAGTCCGGGTTCTTGAACGCCTCCGCCGTGCGGTGGTAAGTGGCGTCGTCGAAGTCCCAGTTGGGGGAGACCAGGGTCCACACGTAGCGGCACAGGGCGAGGCGGCTCTCCTCGACCTCCATGGCCGCCTTGCCGCGAGGGGTGGCGAAGTACCACTGGTACCACCAGGTGCGCTCGACGGCCGGGTCGGCGGGTGCGGCCTGCGTCTTGCGGTCGGTGATGAGGTAGCCGCTGGTGGAGACCATGGAGGTGACCCGCTCCGGCCACAGGGCGGCGATGATGTCGGCGGTGCGTGAGCCCCAGTCGAATCCGGCCAGCGCGGCCTTCTCGATCTTCAGGGCGTCCATCAGGGCGACGACGTCCAGCGCGATGGCCGACTGCTCGGCCGTGCGCGGAGTGCGGTCGGACAGGAAAGTGGTGCTGCCGTGTCCGCGCAGATACGGGACGATGACGCGATAGCCCAGGCCGGCGAGGAGCGGGGCGACGTCGACGTAGCTGTGGATGTCGTACGGCCAGCCGTGCAGCAGGATGACCACCGGGCCGTGGGCGGGACCGGCCTCGGCATAGCCGACGTTCAGAACACCCGCCTTGACCTGCTTGATCTCGCCGAAGGACGTGTGGGTGCCCGGGGTGATCGCCGGGACGGTGGGAACCTGCGAGCCGCCGCCCGGCCGTCCGTGCGAGCTGGTGGAGGCGGACGCGTCGGACCCCAGGCCCGACAGCGAGACCGCGGTCGCGCCGGTGCCCAGGCCGACGGCCTTGCTGAAAGTGCGCCTGTTGATCATGTCAAACCCTCCGTTACGTGCACGTGCTCATACGTTGTCCGGATCGCGCTGCCCGCGATGGCGCTCACACCTGCCGTACGGAAGTGCCGGGCCGCGAGGGCATGGCGACCCTCGCACAGAAAGTCGTCACCTGTCCAGCAGGTGACGCCTTGCGCGTGGCGGGGTCGATGCGGTGGCGAGCCGCGCTATCCGGAGGGGTGCTGGCAGGGGGCACCGGCGTGGGCCGAGTGTCGGGGGCCCCTATGGGTGCGGTCAAGCTGAAGCGGCGGGTTGGGGTTCGTAGAAGGTGCCGTCGCGGAGCATCGCGAAGGGCACGTCGGCTCGTCGTCTTGCGAGGCAGAGGAGAGCTTGGGTGTGGTGCTTGCCCTGGCTGATCTTCTTGTCGTAGTAGGCCCTGGAGACCGGGTCGGCCAGGGCCGCGAACGCGGAGAGGAGGAAAGCCCGTTTGAGCTGCTTGTTTCCTTTCCGGGACGGTTGCTCGCCACGGATTGACGAGCCCGAGCTGCGGGTTGCTGGGGCAAGGCCGGCGTATGCGGCAAGGTGTGCTGCGGACGGAAACGAACGGCCGTCGCCGACGTCGATGAGAATCCTGGCTCCGGTCCTGACGCCGATCCCCGGCATGGACGTCAGGACCTTGCGAAGAGGGTGGTTCTCCAGCAGTTCCTCGATCCGTGCGGCGAGGAGTTCCCGCTGGTCAAGCACTGCCTGGAGTGAGCTGGCAAGGCTGGGGACGATCAGGGCTGCCGCGTCCGTGCCCGGGACGAAGACGGTCTGCTCGTCCAGCGCGGTGAAGATGTCCTCGACCAGCCGCTCGGCCATCCGCGGTGCCTTCGGACGGATCAGCGTCACGAGCCGATATTGCGTCACCGGTTTGACGGGTGACGAGCGGGGGTGCATGCTGGCAGTAGTCGCCCGGAGCGACGAACAGGACGTGATCCACGACCGAAGAAGTGGGGCAGAGCCATGAACAAGGAACGCGCCATGGACGCCGACGCGGCAGTGAGGCACATGCGCTTCGGCAAGCTCCCCGAGCGGATCCGCGGCGAGGACATGACGGCGGAGGTGGAAGCCGCGCCGGGTGCCGAGGGAGACACGTACACCCCCGAGAACTCGTGGAAGTTCTACTCGTGCGTCGCCTTCGACCTGGGCCTGTAGCAGCACCGTTCGGCCCCTTCGCCCCGTACGGCGGCCGCCGCGCGGGCCACGGCCGCCCTGGGTACCCCCGATGAATCACCCGCGCCCCTCGTCGCGCGAGAGCCACCCGCCCCTCGAAGGCCACCATGGAGAAGTTCGTGCCCGCGCCCTCCTGCCCGCTCGGCGACTCCCTGCCGAGTCACCGGATCATCGAGAACCTGATCGCCCGGTACGCCGAACTCGTGGACGACGGCGACTTCGCCGGCCTCGGCGCTCTGCTGGCCGACGCCACGTTCCACGGCAGCGGCGAGCCGGTCGGCGGAAGCGCCGCGATCGAGGAGATGTTCCGGAACACCGTGATCGTCCATGCCGACGGCACGCCGCGTACGCAGCACGTCACCACCAACATCCGCGTCCAGGTGGACGAACAGGCGGGCGCGGCGGTCGCGCGCTCGTACGTCACCGTCCTCCAGTCGCTCGCCGACCTGCCGCTGCAGCCCGTCGCCGCGGGCCGGTACCGCGACCGCTTCGCCCGCCGCGAAGGGCAGTGGCGTTTCGTGGAGCGGAGGGTTCAGATCCGCATGGTGGGCGACGTGAGCCGTCATCTGCACCAGGCCGCCACCGGGCGGTAGCGCGGAGAGCCAGGCGGGGGGCGGGGGCGCAGGGCACCGTCATGAGCCACCGGCACAGCGCGTCGCGCGAACTGCGCGCGGCCGCCCACCCCGAGTCCGCCCGGGCGGCGCCGGAGAGCCGAAGGCCCACCCCGCGCGATCCGGGGCCGGCGCCCGTCAGCTCGCGGCGTCCGCCGCCGCGGTCTTCTTGCGGGCCCGGTAGGCGGCGGCCTTGTACTTGTTGCCGCAGGACTCCATGCCGCACCACTGCCGTCGCATGCCCCGGGACCGGTCGATGTAGACGCGCGTGCACTCGGGGTTGCCGCACTCCTTCAGCAAGGGCACGTCCGGGCCGCTGAGCAGCTCGACCGTTCGCTGGGCGACGGTGGCCAGGGCCTGGGCGGGCGTCGCCTCGGTGTGCCGGCCCGCCGGGGTGAGCTGAGGCGTTACGGGCGGCCTGCGCGCGGCGGCGTTGAGCACGGCGAGTGCCTCGCGGTCGGACTCCTCGCCGAGGCGGCGGTCGGTGATCAGCCGGTAGGCGGCCTCGCGCACGGTGACCGCCGCCCGGACGTCGTCCTCGGTGCCGGGGACGACCGCGTCCACGAGCCCGGACTCCAGGTACCAGGCGTTGAGCCGGTCCGGAGACGCGAACATCTCGAAGCGCGTCGACCGCCGGGCCCGGAGGGTGGCCGCGAAGTCGAGCGCCGGGTTCCCGCAGACGAAGACATGGTCGAGGTTCACGTCACCATTCTGACAGGTGACCGTATCGAGGTGCAAGAACGCGCCATCGTCCGAGCCGACCGGTGACCGGAGCGCCGGACCCGCAGCCCCTTCGTCACCTGTCTAACCGGTAATACATTCTCGATCGGTCTCCGCCGCACGGTGAGCCCATGGCTCCCTTGCCGTGCTCGACCCAGGCGGTCAGCGCGGCCAGGCCGTCGGCTGCAGCGGAGATTCCGCAGAAGGCGCCAGCTCTTCAGAGTTGCCATGGCCTGCTCGCCGAGGCAGCGGATCTTGGCGTGCGTGCTGTTGTGCCGGCGCTGCCACCGCTTGAGGCGACGACCTCGGAACGGGACGCGAATGAGGTGGCCGGCGCCCTGGTACGCCTTGTCCGCCCAGCACTTCAGATCGGCCGCGGCGAGCGCGTCGATGATCCCGTGCGCCCGTGCGGCGGTCAGGTCGTGGACGGACCCGGGCAGGGCGGGGGAAGCCCACAGCAGCCGGCCGAACGGATCGGTGAGGACCTGAACGTTCATGCCGTGACGCTTGCGTTTCCCGGAGTAGTACGGGGTGTCGGCGGCGATCCGGTCGATCGGCAGGAGGGTGCCGCCCAGGATCACGAACGCCTTGGTCCGGACGGTCTTCATCGCCTCGGTCAGGGTCGGGGCGAGGGCGGCCAGGACGTCGATTACCTTGCGTATGTAGCGATAGACCGTTGCGATGCCGATGCGGAACCCGGCGGCCAGTTGGGCATAGGTATCACCGCACCTCAGGTGAGCCAGAGCGAGCAGGGCCTGCCGTCCTGCGGGCAGACGCCGCCAGCGTGTCCCAATTTCCCCTCGCCGGGTACACAGCCGAGCACTCAGGTACCGCAAGGTGCGGCTGGACAGATCAATCGACGACGGGTAGACAAGCACGCGAAGCTCCTGGTGGGGCACGGTGGATCTTGGTCGTGACACCTCCTACCAGGAGCTTCATCGCGTTGCAGAGCCGCCCAACTGGCGGACACCGCAGACAGGTTGGAATCAGCTCATTGCCAGTTCTTCAGATGGCCGATGCCGTGCTCGACCTGGATGCGGCGTGAGGAGTGCTCCTTGCACCGCCGCTCTTGCATCTCCTCATACCACTCAGGAGCGTTCTTCTTGAACTTGCGGTGCGGTGGTGTCACCACGCGGCCGCCGGTCTGGGCGCCCAGGCCGGAGCACGCGGCGTTCTGCGTGCAGCGTCGAAGCCATCGCGGGCTCGCCGAACCAGCGCTGGAGTTCACCCCGACACCGTGCCGCTATCATGATCGATTTAAACTCTGGGGGAACGATCGTGCGAATATTCTTTGGTACTGCGGCATCCGGCGCCGCGTGCATCGCCCTGGCCGTCACGCTCTCGGGGTGCTCCGGGAACACGGAGCCGCAGGAGCAGTCGGCCGGACAGATGCTCGCCGAGGCGAACAAGACCATGAAGTCCCTCCAGGCGGTGACAATCACAGGGCGCATGACCATGGAGGACGGGCGCTGGAGTACCACCCGGCTGAGGACCGACCTGAAGGGCACCTGCTCCTTCACAACAGCTGCCAGTACGGGTGAGAGACTCGATCAGATCCGTATCGGCGACACCGACTTCATCCGCCCGAACCTGAAGCACATGCAGCTTTCGGGCATGGACACCAAAGGTCGGAAGGATCAGAAGAGCTGGGGTAGGACGACAGTCGATCCTGCCGCATCAGCCGGCGAGAACGGACTGACTGACTGCACCCACCCCTTCGCCTCATTCGGGAAGGTCGTCAAGGGTGAGACCGGCAAGACTCGCGGGGTATCCACGATCGGCCTCATCGTCACCGACAGGACCGACAAGAGCGGCGCATACACGTTCCATATAGCAACCGAAGGCAAGCCCTACATCTACGAGGTGGTGTACAAGAGCCCCGACTTCCGCAACGTCACCTCCTTCAGCGACTTCAACACCCCTCTGAATGTCAAACCTCCGAAAGCCCACGTGGTCAAACTCCCAGACTGACCCCAGCCGGCCCGTACCCCGCCTCCAGCCCGGCCACACCGCGTCAGCGGACTGCTTCTGGTTCCGGGGGCGAAGCCGGAAGGGCCGGGGCGGAGCGGAGCGCAGCCCTTCATCCCGCGAAGCGGGACGTCAGGTCGCCGCGAGCGGGGCGGGCTCCTGCGTGACCGAGACGCAGTCGTCGCCGACCTGTCGAGCATTTGGAGCTCCGGCTAGGTCGAAGGCCAGGTCACCCGGGTCATTCTGTGGAATCAGCGATGTCAAGCCATGTGCTTGTGCATCACGTCGAGGTAGTGCCGATCGCGGTGCGGAACATGGTGGTCTCGGCCAGGCAGGCTGAAGACAGCGCAGACCTCGGCGGGCTGGGTGAGGATGCTCGACTGCTCGTCGAAGGTGAGGACGGGGTTGACCTCGTGGTGGCAGCCTGCTGTGTCGAGGGCCGTGAGCAGTTCCTCGCGGAGCACGGTGGCCTCGAACGACTCGGATTCGGGCAGGACGAGCGGCGGGAGTTCGGCGGTCGAACCAGGCCAGAGGTTGATCCAGATTCCGCTGATGGCGCGCTGCGTGACCACCAGCTGCAGTCCATTCCAGGAGTAGGGGTAGCCGTCGATATCGGGCCCCTTCATGATGTGGGCAGGGTGCGGGCGCCCCGGGCTGAGAAGGTCCTCAGCCTCGGCCAGGGGCATTCCGCAGTTCAGGGGCCCGATCCGGCCGGTCCGGGCGAAGTCGACGAGCACGTTCATCAAGGTCACGGCAGTCACTGTGACACTCTCCCGGGCCTGTGCGGCGAACGGTGTCCGAGCCAGGCTTGCAGCTCGAACAGCGTCATCGGTTCTTTGGGCGTTGTAGAGCTGGCTGGTGATGGTGGACCGGGCGCGGTGGCTGGTGATGTTCCCATGGACATCGGCGGCCGGGACTCCGGCCTTGCGGCAGAGCATCGGGATGACGGTGTTGTTGATGTAGCTGGTGGAGACGCGGCGGGCTTGGACAGCGAATAGCGGGTCTACCAGCTCGCCGGTGCGACGGTCGGTGAACTTCGGCTGGTCGGGGCGAGCGGCCTGCCAGGTATCGACGGCTTGGCCGAGGATCGGGTCGACCGGCTGGGTGAAGGCGGTGCCGGTCTTGTGCGTGGTGACGTCGAGCAGGCAGACCGCGTCGCGGGCCCTGCTGCGAGTCGCCGGGGATCGGTGTCCCGTCGTGCTGCCAGCGGATGCAGCCCAGCTTCAAGCGGCGTTCCGTCCGGGTGACGGGGTGCGTTACCTCTTCCGCGGTGTGATGGTCGGTGATGGCCGCCGCCCCGCGGGCACGGCGCTGCGCGTCGCCCAGGACGAGGCCGGCGTCCCGCCAGGGATCTGGCGGGGCCGGGGTCTGGACGCGGTCGGTCTCGCGGCCGGGGACGCGGTGGGCGAGCGGCAGGCCGGACTGCTTTTGCGGGAGGGTCGGCAGCCGGACGGTGACCGGATCGAGCGCGAGCGCCTTCAGGCGGGCGAGGATCCCGGGAGGGCCCGGCGGGCGAGCGTGCTGGGCAGGCCCACCGAGCACAACCGGTCGCCGAAGACGGAGAAGGCTGGCATTGACCAGCGGCTCATCGGCTGGCAGTCCACACGCCGTCAGCAGATTGAGGAGGCGCTGTTCGTTCTCACCGCCGAGTACGTGGAAGAGCACAGGCATGAGCCGGGGGAGCCCATCAGCGCCAAACTGATCGCTGCGCCCAGGCGACCATCGGCGGCAGGCACAGGGCCCGGCCCGCGAAGCGGATCCCGTCGCCGGTCTGCCCTCGCAGGGGGAGGCGTTTCTGGTCCGCAGTGCGATCCGCCTCGAGCACGCTGCTGCTCCTCAGGGCGCACCGTGGCTGCCAGGAGCGCCGCCCGTTGGCGGGTAGCGCGATGGTCGCACAGGGAGCCTGTCGCCTGTCCCCGAGGGGCGAATGCCGCATACCGAGATGCCCATCGCGAGGGTGGTGTTTGTGCGGGAAGGCAACGGCTGTTGTGTCGCTGTGCGTGGCATCCGGCAGTAACAACCAGGTAGAAGGAGTGCTGTCGTGGCCAATGTGCCCGCGAAGTCCCCGATCCAGACCAAGTACGCGCAGCAGTACGCCAAAGACCTCGCGGCCAACCGCAGCGAGCAGGAGGACCTCACCGCGCAGATCACCGACCTCCGGGCGCGCCTGGAACAGCTCAAGGTGGAGGAGGGCTGGTTGGCCAGCGCGCAGGGCAGCCTGCCCGGGGCCCTGGAACAGGTTGTCTCCGAAACCGGGACCGCAGCCGATGCAACCCAAGGCGTCCCGCAGCAGCGGCAGGACCAGGCGGCGGGGGAGAGGCCCGAGCAGCCCGTCGAGAAGAAGACGACCACGAGGAAGCCCGCGGCGAAGAAGACCGTGGCGAAAAAGGCCCCGGCGAAGAAGGCCCCGGCCAAGAAGACATCGACGAGGACTGCCGCGGCGAAGAAGTCTGTGGCGCAGAAGGCGCCGGCCAAGAGGGCAGCCGCCAAGAAGCCAGCGGCGAAGAAGGCCGCGACACAGCCTGCACAGAGGACGGCCGCCGAGACGAAACAGCCGGCGACCGGGGCCTCGGCATCGCAGGCATCCGCCGCGCCAGCACCGCTGGGCAAGGGCCCTCAGATGAGGTCGGGGTTGCCATTGTGGCAGCTGACTCTGGAAATCCTTCGCAGGACACCTGGGCAGCCGTGCATGGTCCGTGAGATCCATGACCAGCTCGCACGGGACTACCCCGGCCGCAAGACGTCCGTCCAGACAGTCCGCAACAACCTTGAGATCCTCGTGAAGAAGAGCCTGGCCGAGAAGTCGCGCCAACAGGGAAACACGATGTACACCGCCCCCGCACCGACCAACACGGATACCGCAGATGCAATCGCGGACCGCGGGCCCGTGCCAGCGCCTGCATCGCCTGTGCCTGAGGTTCCCGCCGAGGTCTGACCGCCGCTACGGCCCGCCCCGCCACGTCACCACCCGGCGGCCAGGCGGGCCAAGCGCCCTTGTCGTGTGCTGACCAGCGGGTGAAGGGTGGGTTGTATGTGCGGGGACTGCTGCTGGACGGGCGTCGGAAGTCGATGCAGCCGATGGCCGGACGTCGGGGTGCGGACCACCAGCAGTCGCAGCAGTTCATGACCTCGTCGACCTGGCCGGTGGACGCTGTTCGCACGAGGCTGGCCCGCCGGGCGGTGGCGGTGGTGCGGCCTCAGGTGTGGGTCGTGGACGACACCGGGTTCCCGAAGGACGGCGCGTCCTCGCCAGGGGTGGCCAGGTGGCGCGACTGACAGCCGCGGCTCACTCCCGCCCGGCCGCGCCTCCGGACCGGAAGTCAAGGCCGACCCGGGGAACGGCGAGATGACCAGTAGGACGCCGAAGCCACGCCCCTTTGCCTCCCCCCGAACGGTCCGCGCGACTCAGCATGCTGTCCAAGGTTCGGCGTCCGGAGCAGGATCCCGCACCTGGAAGGATCGCCACCGGACGTGTCGGCGCGCCCGAGAGCCGTGGGGCGTGCGACCGCAGAGGCTGGTTTTCCTGACCGGCCTTAATGCTTCAGCGTGGGCGTGTCGGGTGTGAGGGGCCGTTGGACGCTGTCACAAAACGATGACATACAAGATCACAACCCGGGGCTGGGGTGGGGTGTCGAACTGTGTGAGACGGCGGGGTTGATCCACCCACCGTTCGGCGAGAGGCGGTATTCGGCCGCGCCCGCCCACACGTCACAGGGGAGATGTCTTGAACACCATTGCGCGTACTGTGCGTTCCTCCCTGGTCGCTTCGGCGGCCGGGCTGCTGCTGACCATCACGGGGGCCGCCCTGGCTCCGGCCGCCGTGGCCGACACGGCTCCGCCGCAGCTGGCGGTGTCCACCGAGGCGCCCGCGGAGATCGGGCTGGGTGGTCTGCCGGTCGCCTTCACCACCACCGCCTCCAACACCGGCCAAACCGACACCTCCTCGGCCCGCCTGATCTACCGCATTGACGGCGGCACCACCCTGCCGGACAACGCCCTGAGCCTGGAGTACCGGCTCGACGGCTCGACGTGGAAGAAGATACCGCTGAGTATCGTCGAGGGCACCGTGTACGGCGGTGAGCTGCCCGAGCAGCTCGCCCTGGCCGCGGGGAAGTCGCAGACCGTGCAGATGCGTATCGGCCTGCCCATGGGTACCGCGCACAACGGTGCCAGCAACGGGGGCACGGAGCAGCTGAAGCTGACGACGATGATCTCCTACGGGGCCTCCGGCGCCGCCAACGCCACCGACTTCGACTTCGTCGGGGTGAACGGGCTGACCACCCGCCTGATCAACGTACCCACCACCGCGACCGCCGGCGGGTCGGCGATCACCTTCAAGGCCACCGTCGACAACCCGACCTCCTCGGCGTACGAGAACGTCACGGACGTACTGTTCACCAACCGCTACACCACCCTCCAGGTCCGGCGCTCCGGCGTGTGGACGACGCTGAAGCCGGTCACCGCCGCCGCCGAACCCGACCTCTACGGCTACGACGTCATCGGCAAGGACGCCTCCCTCGCCGCGCACGGCACCGCGACCGTCGACGTCCGCGTCACCTACCGCAAGGACGCCCCGGCCGGGAAGACCGAGCTGTCCCCGTGCGCGATCGTCAACGAGGGCTCGATCCCGTTCAGGGGCACCACCACCTGCGGCCCGAAGGCCACGGTCACGGTGAAGAAGGCGGCAACCACCTCCACCAACACCTCCACGACCCCTTCTTCGTCCACCTCCGCCCAGGCGGGCACCGGCACCGCCTCGACGGGTACTGGCACCACTACTTCGGCGACCTCCGGCATGACCGCGCAGCTCGCCGAAACCGGAAGCAGCAACCTCGCAGCCCCGACAGCAGCCGCGGCCGGCCTCGTCGCGGCCGGAGCCGGCGCCGTGGGCTTCACCGCCATGCGCCGCCGACGCAGCCACGCCTGAGCCCACACCACCACGGGCCGCACCCCGCCCTGCCGACGCACGCCGCCGGCAGGGCGGGACGCCGTCCGCCCACGCCACTGATGGAGGACCGATTACCTCCTGGCCGCACAGGCAGAAACCGAGAACGCTTCGGATCCCTTCGAAGGGGGCCTGTCCTCTGAGCTGGGAGCCCACGTAGCTTCAGGGGCAGCGGGGATGAGATATGGGCTTCGATGAAAACGAACCGCAGTCCGTGCGTCAGGAGCGCTTCGCTGCGGAACGGGGTCCAACGCAGAGAGGCACGAAGAAACGCGCCGCTCGACTCCAGGGGAGCCCACCTCGCCGCGGCAGTCGTGATCACCGCCCTGGTCCTGCTGGCTTGGCACGGCAAGCTGGTCGCTGTGGGCATGGTCAGCGCAGTGTCTCTGCTTTGGTTCTCCGCAGCCTTCGCCTGGGCCTACGCCGACGAAGACCATGGGCGGCACGCACTGCAGCGCGCCTACAACAGCACCTTCGGATGGGGCGACGCGTTCTGAGCAATCCCGCACTCGGTCTGCTGCGGTTGCTCGTGTCAAGTCCCGTTCACTCGCAAGGAGGGCAGCAAGGCTGATTCCTTCGATGCCAGGGGCGTATGCCATACCGTTCACGCACCCGCCTGGTCCGGGCATGGTGGCGGGCCGGGACTCGGGGAGAGGACGGCCTCGGGTGAACGGGGACGATCAGGAAGCCTGGCGCAGGCACGCGGTCTGCCGCACAGCCGATCCGGACGAGCTGTTCGTGGACGGCGCGGCCCAGAACAGCGCCAAAATCGCATGCACCGGCTGCCCGGTGCGCACCGAGTGCCTGGCCTACGCGCTGGACCACCGGATCGAGCACGGAATCTGCCAGGCTGCCGAGGGCCGATGCCGGGCCATGTGCCTGCACGGGGACGGCGGCGCTCAGCCCGGGTTTGGCTCTATGCGGCGTCGTCTTCGCTGCTGTTCTGCAGGCCGAAGTCGAGCTTGCCGGCCGCTTCGAGCCGGGTTTGCGCTGCACAGCGTGCCGCGTCGGCGACGACGTCGCCCCGCTCGGCGATCAGCAGGTCGTATATCGGTGCGGCGCTGGTGCGGGAGGCGTCCATGTGCGGTGTCCGTTTCCTCGGAGTGGTGCCAACAGGGGAGGAGCGGCGGGTCAGATGCCTGCCAGGACGGAATCGTCCAGGGGGCGAGCGCCTGGCAATTGGTGCCGGGCGGCGATCAGGGCGGCGTCGATGTCCCGGGTGCCGGTGGACACACACAGCGTGTAGGCGATGTCGTCCATGCGCTGGCGCACCCGGGCGCTGTCCGCTTCGCCGGCACCCACGGCTGCGAGGGCCTCGTAGCTCTCGATCAGGTCCCGCAGCACCGCGGGATGGGCCATCAACATCACAGAACTCCTTCTTCCACGTCGGCGCCGTCTGCTCCGGGGCCGTGCACCCCGATACCCGTTTCCGCGCCCCGCACGCCCCTGCCGTCGCGCAGAACATCAGCGCCTCGCGGGAAAGCGACATGGCGCGGCGAGTGAGAACCGGGGGCGCGGCCGCTGGTGGTTGTTCTCGAGCTGGCCAAACGCCACGAGTCGGATCCGGCCATCCGTGAGAGATCCCTTCGTTGATCATTACCTCTTATGCGGCATTTCGCAGATGGTTTGTGCTGGTTTTTGGTGTGTGGGGTGAGGCCGGTTTCGGGGGCGTGTGCGTCAGGATCTTGGGGGCAGCCCTCCGGCTTTTGTGTGCGCCTGGTGGCCGCTGGGGCTGCTGGGGTCGTCTTCCTGTGTGTGGGGGGAGTTGATGTCTGCACGTGCCTTTGGCATGCCCTCTCGGCGTGCCCGCACGACCATGCGCCATTCGTTGACCGCGACTGCTGTGGTCCTCGCGCTGGGGGTGGCGGCTCTGCCGGCGGCCGCGGCCGATCAGCCGGACGCCCCGGTTTCCGTCTGGGGCAAGAAGGAGCAGAAGCTGGAGCGGCCGCAGATGAAGTCCGGTGTGAACCGGGCACCCGCGACCGAGCCGTCGGGGAAGCCTTCGGGTGATCGCGCGGTATGGCTGAATGCCGAGCGGGAGCGTACCGACCGTGCCCGGGATGCGGCCGGGGCAGCGGCCTTGGCCCGCAAGCAGAACAAGACTGCTCCCAAGGCAGCGCCTTCGGGCTCGGCGGCCGAGTCGGGTGGGGTGGTGCCTTTGGTGTGGGTGCCGCGGGGGCAGGGCGATGTGCCCTGGCACCGGATGGCGGACACGCGGCTGACGGATGCGCTGGTGGCGCGGGTGGACTACTCGACGGGCAACCTGATGCTCGCGGGTACCGACTTCGGTATCGCCGGAGTGGGGCAGAAGCTGCAACTGGCCCGTACCTACAACTCGCTGGGCGCACCGGCCGGGGCGATGTCCCAGCGGGCCTGGTTCACCTACGAGCGGCGCCTGGACACCTTCTTCACCGACGAGGTCGACTGGTACGACTCCACCGGTGCGACCGTGTCGTTCAAGAAGAAGAGCGACGGGACGTTCACCACTCCGGACGCATACTCGCGGGACCTGGTCAAGAACAGCGACGGCACCTACACGCTGACCGACCGCAAGTCCGGAACGAAGGACACCTACACCTCCTCCGGGACGCTGTCGAAGGTCACCGACCGCAACGGCGGTGTGATCACGGTCGCGTCGCACGGCGAGGGCGCCGGATTCAAGATCACCGAGAGCCGGTCGGGCCGGTGGGTGGACGTCACCAACGACGGCGGCGGCTGGTGGCACGTCACCGACCACACCGGCCGCCAGGTCTCCTACCACCTCGACGACCAGGACCGCGTCCACAAGGTCACCGACACCAACATGGCCACCGTCACCTACGACTACGACTCCTCGGACCGCATCGAACAGGTCACCACCCAGGAAAACCGCGTCACCCGCTTCACCTACGGCAGCGCCAACCGGGTCACCTCCATGACCAGGGCCGCAACCGAGGGCGGCAGCACCGGCCCCACCTGGACCTACGCCTACTCCGCGTCCTCGGCCACAGCAGCCGGGACCACGACGGTCACCGACCCCGAGGGCGACGCCACCAAGTACGTGCACAACGGCGACGGGGAAGTCACCAAGGTCACTGACCCGCTGACCCACTCCCGCTCCACCACCTACCAGGCACACATGGCCACCACCGCCGTCGACGCCATGGGCTCGGGCTCCACGGCTGGGAACACGACGACCTATGGGTGGGATGCCCGCAACAACCCGACCTCCGCGACCCTGCCCAGCGGTGCCACGGCCCAGATGACGGGGTGGCTGACGAAGGCGGGCATGGACGTGCCCGGCACGTTCGAGAGCCCGGACGACAGCAAGACGAACTACTCCTACGACGCGGTCGGCAACACCACCTCCGTCGCCGTCACCGGCACCGGTGGCGGCACGACGACCACGGACTACAACCCGTCCACTCCGACCTGTGGCGGGTTCAAGGGGCAGAAGTGCTCGGTCACCGACGCCCGGGGCAAGAAGACGTCATTCACCTATGACGCGAAGGGGAACCTGACGAAGGTCACCCCGCCCGCCGCGCAGGGCGCGACGACGATCACCTACAACTACGCGGGGCGCCCGGACGTGGTCAAGGACGGCCGCGGCATCCAGACCGTCTACGTCTACGACGACCGCGACCGCGACCGCGCCCAAGGTCTCCTCCACCAACGCCACCGTCCAGTACGCCTATGACGGCGACGGCAACATGACCTGGCGCAAGGACGCCACCGGCGAGACCGACTACGCCTACGACGCCCTCTCCCGCGAGATCTTCCGCTCCCTGCAGGACGACTCCGAGGCGACCCTCGCGTACACAGCGGCCGGCGACCTGGGCACCTACACCGACCCATGGGCGCCACCCACTACACCTATGACGACGCCGGACGTCTCGAATCGCTGAAGGACCCGGCAGGCCGCACCACCACCTACACCTACAACAACAACGACAAGCGCACCCACACCAACTACCCCGGCGGCACGGTCCAGAAGGTCACCCTGGACGAGGACGGCAAACCCACCGCCGTCAAGACCACCAACGGGTCCACCACCCTGGTCGACCTCGCCTACACCTACACGACCGGCGCCAGCGATCCCGGAACGAAGATCTACAGCCGCACCGACACAGCCGCGGGCCGCAAGACCGCCTACAGCTACGACAGCGCCGGACGCCTGTCCTACGCCAAGGAAACGAACACCTCCTCCGGTGCCCGCACCGCGTCCTGGCTGTACTGCTTCGACAAGGCCGGCAACCTCACCCACCAGGACACCATCGCCACCTCCTGCCCCGCCAGCCCGACCTACGGCTACGACGACGCCTCCGCACTCGAATCGCAGAGCGGTTCGACCACTGGCTGGTCCTACGACAAGGCCGGCAACGAAACCGGCGCCGCCCCGGCCGACGGGACTGCCCGCACAGGGGAGTCCTGGTCGGACTACAACCAGCTCACCAGCATCACCGCAGGCGGGACCACCTACCAGGCCAAGCACGCCGGAAGCACCAACGACGAACGCACCAAGCTCGGCGACACCTGGTTCCACCACACCCAGCTCGGCCTCGCCTCCACCACCACCGGATCCACGGACACGGGATTCGTCCGCGAACCCGAGGGCACCCTCAACTCCATGACCCGCAGCGGGAAGAGCTACTACTACCTCACCGACGCCACCGGCAACATCCTCGGCGCCGTCGACCAGGCAGGCACCCGCACCCACAGCTACGCATACACCCCCACCGGCACCACCCGCACTACCCCCGCCGAAGCCGTCCCCCAGCCCTACCGTTTCGCCGGCGCCTACCACGACCCCACCGGCCTCTACAAAATGTGCGCCCGCTACTACGACCCCACCCTCGGCCGCTTCACCCAGCCCGACCCCTCCGGCCAGGAAACCAACACCTACCTCTACGGCGCGGGCGACCCCATCAACCACACCGACCCCAGCGGACTTTTCAGTGTGGGGGATGCGCTCGGCGTTGCCGGCGATGCGATCACGGGCATCCAGCACCTTGATGATGGAGACACACGAGCCCTTTGGGGAGACGTGCTCGGAGTTGTGGCTGGAGGGGTTGCCGGCACGCTCTGCGAATCTGTTGCAGCGGCAAGTGCGCCCGCAACACTCGGTTCATCGCTCAGTGCATCACTGGGATGCTACGCAATCGGCTGGAGCGTTGGATCGATAGCGTCCAATGCTGTCAGTTAGCTTCTGACTTGCAATGGGTTCGGGCGTGCCCCCGAACCCATTGCAACTCCCAATCGAAGGAGCACCATGCCCAACGTTGGATGGACGGTCGAGCAGCGAGCGACCGTGAAGCGCTACATGCTTTTCGCTACGATTCTGTCAATCGTCGGAGTTGCACTTTCGATTATTCTCATCCTCATTGGAAATACTGGAGGCTGGATCGTTCTCGGAATGATTGTTTGCATGTACGGGGCCGCCTACATGTTCATCCGAAGCAAGGCGGAGAACCAACCCTGATCCGGACGCACGGGACACATCTTCGCGAACGCCGCCGACTGGCACGGCGGAGCCTGAGAAGCTGCATCTCAACCGATCATCGAACGTGCAAGTCGAACAGAGTTCCTGATCGGGTGACCTTCCAACCGTGCGTGCATGAAGGCAGGGCCTCCTGACAGCTCGGGGGTGTGGCCCCATCCGAGGGGTTCCGGAGGCCCTGTTGTCGTTGCTTTACGCGCCCGAGCCCCTTCACTGAAGGGCGGCGGCCAGAAGAAGCCGATTCCGCCGGTCGCCTGGCACGCGTTGCACACCTCCTGGGGTGTGGCCCAGACACGGCGGTCCAGGACGTTCTTCTGCAGCAGCGCGAAGAAGCCTCCATGGCCGCGTTGTCACCGGGCGGCATCGACCCGGCCCATCGATCCGATCATGCTGTGACGTGCCCTTCTTCGTCGAGGCGAACCCGTACGTGCGGGGCATCGTGCCGAACATCGGCCGCATCGCTGCAGCGCTGCGCATCGCCGACGGCTTGGTCGCGTGGGTGCTGCCGGTGAGCGAGGCGCCGCTCGGGAGGGTGAGTGGCGAGTTCTACGGTCCGGTCGTCAGTCAGACGTTCGCGGCGACCGGAGGTGAGGGGCCGCCGCGTACGCGTGTGTGGCACGCCTTCGGTGTCCGGCCGGACGACCTGGTGGTCGAGAAGACTGCGTACAGGGCCTTCTTCCCCGGCCGCTGCGTGCTGCCGGAGTTGCTGGCGGAGCGTGAGATCGACACGGTCGTCATCACCGGCGCGCTCACGAACGTCTGCTGCGAGTCCTCGGCCCGGGACGCGGCCACCAATGGCCTGGGCGTGCTGATGGTGGCCGACGCGAATGCGGCTCGGCGCGACCGGGACCACAACGCCACCCTGCACACGATCTACCGGTCGTTCGGCGACGTCCGGACCACGGACGAGGTCCTGGACCTGATCGGCCGTCGGACGCCGGAACTGCCGAACCACCACGGGCGGGGGCGTAAGAGGTGCCACCGGATCCGTGGGTGACGCGCAACAGCGCCCTGGCCCCCGGACCTCCAAGCTGCGTCAAGGTGCGGGAACGTCGTCAAGGGCCTCGCCGGGCACGGCGGCCGCGGGTGTGCCCGCCCACGGGATGCCGAGGTCGGCGAGGGCGGTGAGCGGGTCGGCACCCAGCCGGTCGCGCCGGGAGCGGGTGTTGGACAGCCATACACCCAGCTTGATGGTCACCGGCTCCGTCTCGCCGTCGACGAGGACGTCCACGACGGCGCCGCGCGGGACGGGTCGACCGGTACCCGCGTGCTCCACCCAGCGCGCAAGGGCTGCGAGTCCGCGCTGGAAGGCGGCGTGCGCTTTGCTGCCGATCTTCGCCGGGCCTCTGCTCGTGCGCGACGTCGCCGGGGCGGCCGGCGGCGCGGTGGCGCCCTGGATGCCGAGCTGGGTGAGCCGCTGGCGCTGTTTGGGTAGAAGCTGTGCCCAGGTGCCCGGCTCTTGTTGCCGCCACCGCCACGTACCGATGTCGTCACCCTCGAAGGTGACGCCGGGGGCGAGGTGGGGCAGGTGACCGTCGGCGTCGACGAGGTCAGCGAGGACGCGGTAGTGGCGTTGCCAGTCCAGCGGCCACGGACAGTCCAGTCTGCGTCGATCGCGGCGAGCTGCGCGGCTCGTTTCGCGGTTCGTTCCGGGTCCTTGCCAAGGCCGCCTTTGCGTCGGAGGTTGGCCAGTTGCTGTCCGATGGGTACGGATCCGGTGCCGGCCGGGTTGTCCCAGACCGCGTCCTGCCGCGGTGCGAGATGTCCCACGGCCCGCCGGTAGGACCGCAGCGCGGCGAGCTTGGCCTCCCACGCCTCCGCGCCGGGCTCCCACACCATCCCGGCCTCCGGCGCGTCCAGGAGCTCTTCGCGGTGAGGATTCCCCCACCCGCCGCGATTTCCGCTGCTGATGCACCCAGCGGCCAGGTGGAAACTACTTCGTCGCCCCGACTTCGACCTCGACGTCGTAGCGGACGGCGTGGAGGCCGGTGATCTCGTTCTCCTTCCGCCACCGCAGTAGGGCTTGGTAGCCCTCCAGCCACACCAGCGACTCCGGCCGGCAGACCCGGGTCCGCAGGAACGCCGAAATTGTCGCCGTGCCCCGGGGCTGGAGAAGTACAGTAGCGCGGATTCAGCGGCGGCATCGGTGCCCTTGTCGTGCTCGTGCTCCTCGCCGTCGCTTTCGCCGCCGGTTCCGACGATCCGCCCGGTCTCGTCGCGCTGGACGTGAATGGTGCGCTTGCCGCTGGTGAGGGCGCGGGAGGCGAGCTGCTCGACGAGGTGGGCGTCATGCGAGCGCAGACCCTGGACTACGGCGACCAAGGGGCGGAAGCTGGCGAAGGCGACCATGTCGGTGGGGTCCTCGCCGGGTTCCAGGAGGATCGCGACAATGATCCGGGTCACCTTCGTCGAGCCGTCCTTCTTGAGCCGCAGCGCACGGCCGATGTTCTGGACGATCTCCACCTGGGAGCCGCGGGTGTCCGCGAAGCAGATCGAGTCGACTCCCCGCTCGCCCGTGGTGTCCACCCCCTCGCCGAGGATGCGGCAGCTGGCGAGGAAGGCGCGGTGGACCCGGTGCCCGGTGGCGTCGATGCCGTTGGCGAACTGCCGCAAAGCCTCCCGGCGTTCGGATACGAGGTGGTCTCCGCACAGCCACGCCGACCAGACGCGGTCCGGGAGTACGTGGCGGCCGGCCTCGACGTAAAACTCCGCTTCGGACAGGGGGAGCTTGTCGGCGGCGGCCAGATCGGCGTCGGAGGCGTCGTTGACGTACAGCTCAGCCGCGGTCTCCGGGAACTTGTCCGCGAACGCGCGGACTTCTTCGACCTTCTGGTGGAAGGTCATGTGCGGAGGTTGTGCGCGGCGGCGTGCTCCGGGAGGGCAGCGGCGTTTTCCGCTTCTGTGCTCCTGGCGGTTTCGCCGGCGCGCTGCACCGCCGCGACCGCGACTCGATTGCCGAGGCCGGCCTGGATCGCGGGGAGCAGGTGGCCCGGCGAGACGAGGGACGGATCTCCGGTGCGGCCCCGCCCCCGGGCTGGGGGCAGGACCGACTGCCGAGTCGGAGTGCGGTGGACCGGGATGCGACGTACCTCTCCTGTGCCGGGCCAGGCGACTGGAGAGTAGTAAGCTCGGACCGACAGAAGAAGTACGGCGGGAAGATCTTTCACCGATCATCGCCGGCACGGCCTTCACCCGACGGCCACTTCACCTGCCTGCCTGCCGACGCCGGTGGTGTGCCGGCCGCCGACCCGGATCAGGACGGCTGGATCAGCCCCGCCTTTCCGTAGATCGTCGCCATGCGCGCCCCCGCCTTGCCCGAGGCGAAGCCCATCCCGATCTGGAAGATTCCAGGCTGGGCCGGGTCCGGAATGTACACGCCGAGCCCCTCCGGTTCGCGGTACTCCAGCGAGTAAGCGGCCGCCGTGTGGGCGGGGTTGACGGTCTCCTTGAAGGGGACGGGCGGCGCGGGGTCCAGGGCGCCCGTGGTGAGGTTGACCGAGGTGATGAATGTGTTGCCGACGCCCGGCGGGGAGATGACGACGCTCTCGTCGCCGACCTGCTGGGTAGAGTTGTAGCTGTTGCCGTGTAGCAGATAGAGGTACCGGCCCACGACCGTGTACCCCTGGAGGAATGGACTGCCATACGTGCTGAGCGGCCAGCCGGCCACCGCCGTGAGGCTCGGTTCGCGGAGGCTGGCGAGGGGTTGGGTCCAGACGCCGAGTCGGGCCAGGTCCAGATCGTGGACCTGGAAGACGAACGCCCCGTCGGTGTCGCGGAAACGGATGGCGAGCCGGCCGTAGACCGGGTCCACGGAGGCGGTGTACGTCGAGCTTCCCGGGACCGGTTGATATGTGGCGAGTCCGGCGGACCCGTAGTCGAGGACCTTACCGTTGACGAACGGGAAACGGGCCAGCCGCTGGCCGCGGCTGGTCCACTTTGTGTCGTCGTTCGGGTGCACCGGGTCCTTCGTTTTTTGGCCGTCCGTCTCGGTCCACAGATACGCGGTGCTTCCGACCGGCTCGACGCCGATGCTCATGCCGTGGCCGAAGCCGCGTAGGTACATGTAGCCGAGCGTGTTCCCGGACATGTCCCACTTGGTGATCGTCAGGTCGCCGTTCAGGTTGCGGTCGGCGGCGCTCACGGCAGCGGACTCGCCCGCGAGCTTCAGGCCGCCCTGCGTGACCTGCGCCAGGTAGATGTGCCCGTTGGCGTTGTCGTAGCCGAAGGACTGAAGAATCGTCGCGTCGCGCAGCGGCTTCTCCCGTATCCACTTGTCCGCCGCGCTGTTCAGGTCGAGCCGGGGCGAGGGCACCAGTAGCGCCGAGCCCGGCGTGGGGTGTGTGGCTGCGGAGGCTGTGCCGGTGCCGATCGACACGCAGGCAGCGGTGAGCGCGCCCGCGCCGCTCCATGCGATCAGGGAACGGCGACTGGGGTGGGTGAGTCTGTCGTGGGTCATGGTGCTCATCCAAGCCGGGCACCCGACCGCACTCAACCCACCCCCCGCTCAATTCCACCCAGCCGTCGCTTCCTTGTCGCACATCATCCGCCTGCTGTGGGCCGTCTTCCGAGCGAGTAGATCGGTCCGGTTGGGTCAGACAGCTGGCAGGAGTGGACCTCCAGGCGCAACGCATGGTCCGGCCCCAGTTCCGCCACCACGTTGACTCGATGGGAGGGAGCCCCATCGTCAGGCGGTGGACTGTCACGTAGTGCGACACCTTGCGCGCGGAATCGGTTTCGCAGCATGCTGGCGTCCACCGTGCCAGCCCTCGGCCCCCACTCCTGCGCCGGCTCTTCGACCATTCGATACACCGCGGAGGCATCTTGCTTGGCATCTGCGCGAAGAACCCGATCCTCCAATGGCGAGCATAGGTAGGGATATCGCGTACTCATCTGTTCGGCGGGCTCGACCTGCACGACCAACGAGCTCGTGCATGGTTGGTGGTAGCGCGTCGAGGACTGTGGATCTGCAGTTGTGTTCTCTTTCGCGTACCGCCGGCCTGCTGGTGGGCAAGCAGTCCGGCGACGGCCTGGATGGTGTCGGTCATGTGCTCTCGGCGGCCGTGGAGCCGTGCGAGGGATCGCCAGTTCTTCAGATGGCTGATGCCGTGCTCGTCCCGGATGCGGCGTGAGGAGTGTGCCACGTGCTGCCGCTCGTGCATCTCCTCGTACCACTCGGGAGCGTTCTTCTTGAAGTTGCGGTGCGGTGGTGTCACCACGCGGCCGCCGGTCTGTGCGCCCAGGCTCTGGTGGCTGGCATCGGTCAGGATCTCCACGGCGGGGGAGCCTCCCCCTGAGTGGTGGACACGCTGATACTGGATCTGCTTGATCCGGAGGAAGCGAGAGACCGCCGATGGCGATGAAGGATTACTCGGACGAGTTCAAGGCCGATGCCGTGGCCCTGTACGAGTCCACACCCGGGGCGACGTACAAGAGCATCGCCGCCGACCTGGGCAACAACAGGGCCACCCTGCGCGAGTGGATGCTCAGGGACCGGGAACGCCGAGGCGTCGGCCCGGCCGCCGCCCGAGCCACGCAGGCGACGCAGTCCGCGGACCCGGACGAGCGGATCCGACAGCTCGAGGCCCGGGTGGCCGAGCTCGGGGCGAACGAGCGCAAGCTCGCGACCGAGCGGGACATACTCCGCAAGGCGGCCAAGTATTTCGCCGGGGAGACGAACTGGTGAGGAGCCGCTTCCAGTTCGTCGACGACACCGGGACGCCTTCGAGGTGAAGCGGCTCTGCCAGGTCCTGGAGGTCAACAGGTCCAGCTACTACAAGTGGCGGGCCGGCCAAGAGGCCCGGGCCGCCCGGCAACGGGCCGACCAGCGCCTGGCGGCCAGGATTCGTGAGGTCCACGGCGAGTCCCGCGGCACCTACGGCTCTCCGCGGATGACCACCGAGCTCCGCGACCAGGGCCTGCACGTCAACGAGAAACGCATCGCTCGCGTCATGCGAACGTTCGCCACCACCGGCGTCCGCCTGCGCAGACGCGTCCGCACCACCGTCCCGGATCCGGCCGCCTCCCAGGCTGTGTGGCTCGTAAAGGCATCGCTGCAGGTAGAGCCCGCGGGAGAGGCGTTCGCTGGCGGCTGGGATGCTACGCGGGTGATCATCTCGACGGTGTATCGGATCACTCGTGCGTTGCTATCCGTGCCGGGCGTCCTGCTGCGCCGGCACACGGCCAAGGCGCCGAACTGCTGGTGCTGCGGCATGAGAACGCGGTGCTGCGACGGCAACTCGCTGGTCCGGTCCGTTACGAGCCCGCGGACCGGTTCTGGCCGGCCGCGCTGTCGTCGCTGATACCGCGGTGCGACTGGGGGCGGGTGTTCCCGGTCACCCCGGGGACGCTGTTGGCCTGGCACCGCAGGCTGATCGCGAAACGGTGGGACTACTCCGACCGACGTCGGCGCACCGGCCGCCCACCGACGGCGGCCGCGCTCAAGAAACTGGTGCTGCGTCTGGCGCAGGAGAACCCGCGGTGGGGTCACCGGCGGATCCAGGGTGATCTGGCCAGGTTGGGACATTCGATCGCGCCGTCCACGGTCTGGCAGATCCTGCACGCGGCTGGCGTCGACCCGGCCCCGCGTCGCACCGGCCCGAGCTGGCGGGAATTCCTGACCGTCCAGGCCGAAGGGATCGTCGCGGCGGACTTCTTCCACATCGACACGATCACCGGCAAGCGGCTGTATGCGCTGGCGTTCCTGGAACACGGCACGCGCAAACTGCACATCACCGGCGTGACCGCGCACCCGACCGCCAAGTGGGCGGTCCAGCAGGCCCGCAACCTCACCGCCGACCCCGGCACCCGCGTCGGGTCGGTCCGATTCGTGCTGCGCGAACGGCGACAGCAAGTACACCGAGCCCTTCGACGCCGTCTTCGAGGCCGAAGGCATCGACGTGCTGCTCAGCGCACCCCGAGCGCCGCGGATGAACGCCCACTGCGAGCGCGTCATCGGCACGATCCGCCGAGAGGTGCTCGACCATGTTCTGGTCATGAACGAGGCCCACTTCCGACGCGTACTTGCCGAGTACCAGCACCACCACAACGCCCACCGACCGCACCGATCACGAGACCAACGGCCAACCGAAGCCGCGCACCAGCAGCCGGACCGGTCCGTGGGTACGCCGGGCAAGCTCCTACGGACGCGCATCCTCGGCGGAGTCATCAATCAGTACCAGTACGTGGCTTGAGCTGCAGCGATGACTTTTCGAGCCCCACACGGTCGAAGACCTCGCCGAAGTATCTGGCCTCGACGCGGGCCACGTGTTTGACCAGGCCGAGGAGGTTGGTCCCGGTCGCTGTCAAAGGTCTGCGGGCGTCGTATTCGGACAAGCCGTCGAGTTTCCAGAGCAGCGCGTTGCGGTCCCGCCGCAGTCTCCCGTGCAGGTTGTCCTTCGCGAATTTATCGATCACGCGGCATTAACCTTCCATGGGCTGTTCGTGGTCTCAAGATCCCGTACGTGGTCCGCAACGGCTCCACCCCGTGCGCCAATAGCGCCCGCAGCGGCCTGCCGCGCCCCCGCCCAGGCGGTAGCTCTCATTTGCCGGGCTACGGCCGAGCCTCCGCCCCTGCCCCCGCGTCCGCGCCGGCCGGCTCCGTGGCGCCCGCCGCCGACTCGGGGTGCGTGCGCGAGGCGCGCAGGGTCAGCGCGGCGGCGGCAAGCATGCCCACCACCGCGATGCCCACACCAGACAGGCGCAGCGCCCCGACCGCGCCGAGGCCGGCCACCAGCGGTCCGCCGAGTGCGGTGCCCAGGGGCACCGACAGCACCCGGACGGCGGAGCTCGCCGCGAGGGCCTGCGGCAGCAGCGCGCTGGGCGCCGAGCGCTGGAAGAGGGTGGTCGACAGCGACGAGTACGGCGGCCAGAGCAGCCCGGCCATCCCGAAGCAGACGACCGACACGGCCGTCGGGGCACCCAGGCCCAGGGGGAGCATCAGCGCGCCGAAGCCGATGACGATGCCGGCCGTCGTGGGCCCCAACTGCCACCGGCTGAGGAAGCCGGTGAGCACCGAACCCAGCACCGCGCCGATACCGAAGGCCGTGTAGAACGCCGCCAGCACACCGGCCGAGGCGCCCAGATCGTCCGACACGTGCAGCGGGAGCGCCACGTACACCGGGCCGAAGAGGAA
This sequence comes from Streptomyces sp. SID9727, assembly GCF_010550605.1. Lineage (GTDB taxonomy): Bacteria > Actinomycetota > Actinomycetes > Streptomycetales > Streptomycetaceae > Streptomyces. The sequence continues at coordinate 46,396 of NZ_JAAGNI010000356.1, read as the reverse complement.
GAAGAACACGAAGCTCAGGGCGAGAAGGCCGGACAGCGCGGGGATGCGCCGGATCACCGCGAAACCGGCCGTCCGCGAGGCTGTGTCGTCCTCGGGCTCCGGGACCGCGTCCTTGGGGACGGCGACGAGGAAGGTGACCGCAAGGAAGAGGAACGTCGTCGCGTCCACGGCCAGCACTGTTGCCGGGCCCCCGAACACGATCAGCAGCGTGGCCAGCGGCGGCCCCGCCACCGTGGCGATCGACCCCACACCGGACAGCACGGCGTTACCCGCCAGATGATCGCGTTCCGGCAGCACCCTGGCGATCAGCGTGTAGACACCCGCCTGCCCCCAGGCATGCAGCACGGAGGAGACCGCCAGCAGCGCGACGTACCCCTCGATGCGGAGCGCGCCGAAGGCGTGCAGCACCGGGATGGTTCCCAGCGCGCCCGCCCGCAACGCCGCGTCCCAGCCAGCCAGTTGGGTGGGCCGGCGGTGGCGCAGGAAGCGGCCGAGCAGCAGCGCGCCCACCGCCCCGGACAGCGTGTAGGCGGCCGCCGCCAACGCCACCCAGACGCCGCGGTCCGCGGCCGGCGCCAGCTCAATCGCCAGCCAGCTCACCGCCACCACGGCCATGCCGTCACCCAGCGAGGAGACGGCGCACCCCGAGAGGACCCGCCGCAGCGTCGTGTGACTGATCACTGGCCAGTACGGCGAAGAGCGCATCACACGGCTCAGGTCCGGGCCCACGGGCTACCTCCACACATCAACGGAACCGACCCCACGACCCTTTCCCAGGGAACGGCAGGCGAGGTGGGTCTTCTCTTTCGGCATAAACGTCGCGCCCGGCGACACGAACGGGCCCCGAAGTCCTAGCTCAGACACCAGCCGCAAAGTAGGTGGTCAGGACTTCACAGCTGCGGTCTTCTTCGGCTGGCGACGCCGGCAAGAAGATCGTCGGCAGGAAGCGAAGCATCGTCACCGACACACTCGGCCTTCTCCTCACTGTGCTGGTGACCGCAGCCAGCGTGCCGGACTCGGTGGCCGGGACCGTACTGCTCGACCAAGTCGCCGCCAACCACCCGCGCGCAACGCGTGGCAGGAGCTCACAGGGCGCCGCCCGCCGAAGTAACCCGACGCCCCTCACCCACCCCCGGCCCCGGAGCGGCGGATGCCCGCGTAAACCCGGCCGTCACACCGGCGCGGCCCGGTACCCGCCGCACCTGGGCCGGGCCCGAGGTCGCCCAGCGCTCCTCCAAACGGGTCACCACCACACGGAGCGTGTCCTCGTCGGCCGCGATGATGTCCAGCACCACCAGGCCGGGCTCGCTGATGTGCTGCTCGCTGATCTCCTTCATGCCGTCCCTGACGCCCAGCCGATGAGCACGGTTCGTACCCGTCTGACCCTTCACCCATCCGGCGGACCGGGTGCGCGGCTCGGCCGCCGGGGCAATGGGCCCCGTCCGCGGGCGGAGGCACTTCCGACACTTCCCGCAGGGGGGCTTGCTCAGATGCGGGCCGTCACGGAGCGGCAGGCCGCCAGCAGGTCCTCGTCGTGGGGGATGCTGCGGAAGCGGCCGCTGCGGCGCAGGAGTGTGAGCTCTTCCCGGACCCGGGGGAGGGCCGGCCGGGCGGCCGGCCCCATGCCGTTCAGGCGGGCCAGGACGTGGTTGGACGTCGAGTCGTTCTCCGCCCACGCTGTCAGGAGCGTCTCCACGACGGCGGGCGCCTCGGCGTCGCCGCCGATATCCCACAGGGCGGCCGCGGCGTAGACCCGGGTCCACTCGTAGCCCGCCGTCAGCATCTTCCGCAGACGCGGCAGGGCCGGTGCGGCAGCCGGCCCGATCCGCCCCAAGGCGGCGGCTGCCTCGTCGTCCGCGTGGGTGTCAAGAAGCTCAACCAGCCTCGGCACGACGCCGGCCGCGTCGCCCTCAAGTTCCCACAGTGCCGCCGTCGCGGCCGCCCGGACGGTGACGTCCTGCGCATCGGCCAGCGGGCGGACCACATCCAGGGCGAAGACGGCCTCAGGGCCGAAAGAGGCAAGGGCCTTGAGGACGGAGGCGGCCGTATGCCACTGCTCCGCACGCACGGCCGCGGTTACGGCGCTGGCCAGCGCCGGTGCAGCCGCGGGGTCACCCAGCTCTCTCAGGGCGGACACCAGAGCATTGGCACTCATCGACTGCGACGCATCCGAGAAGTCCACCTGCGCCAGGAGCTTCGACAGCCTCGGCGTGAGATCACCGGCAGCCTCACCCAGGTGACCGGCCACCTGCACGGCACGCCAGGCGTCGGTGCCCCCGTCCAGCGCCTCCAGCACACAGTCCAGCGCCCGCAGATCCCCCAGAGACGCCAGCGCCCTGACGGCTTCCTGGTGAGCGCGGCGAACCAGCCGCTCCCGGGCCGCCCACACGCCCGGCCCGTGTTCCGCCCGGGCCGCCTCGACATAAGCGGCGAGGGCCTCCCGGGCCGGCTCGCTCACCGGCACGAGCGCCCCGAGAGCCTTCGCCGCGGCAGCCGAGGTATACGGGTCCTCGGGCAGGAGACACCCCGCGATCAGCACCACCAGGCCGGTGTAATCCCCACGCCACTGGCCGATCAGCTTCCTCGCCATGCCGATCGCGTCGTAACGCACCCCAGGGTCCGCGCTGCACAACTGCTCGGTGAGCAACGCGGTGCGCTCCAGCACACGATTGTCCAACACCGTGTGAAACGACTCCAGCAGGGCGCTCGTCGGCGCGTGCACCCGGCCGTACCGCTCCAGATCCTCGAACGCCCCAGCGACCTGCGGCGGCATCCCCGATGAAAGCGCCGTGCTCGCGGCGACAGCCGGCTCCGTCTCGGTCCGACAGGACGCATCGTCATCCCCGCCGGTCTCCTCCGGCGCGATCTCCCGGATCACCCCGACCGCCGCCGGCACAACAGCGTCACCGAGCTCCCCCGGAGTGCACCGGACCCTGTGCACGAGAGCAGCAAGCCGCACCTCGGGCACTTGTGCCGTGTCACCGGCCAGATCCTCCAGCCAGCCGGCGGCCGCACCGTGCACGGCCGCATCCCGCAGCGCCACCGCAGCCACCGCCCTCACAACGAGCAGCCGCTGCACCATGCCGCTCCCGGGAAGCAGACTGCGCAGGACCTCCAAAGCGCGTGCACCGTCGGCGAGGAAGAGACCCAGTCCCTCGATCGCGGGCCGCCGCACCTCCTCATCGGGGTCCATCACCCAGCGGACGAAGACCTCGGCACGCTCACCTATCACCGCCAACGCCTCCACATGGGCTCTGGACTCGGTACCGTCCGGCGAGAAGTACACCCCTTCGGGATCCCTATCCAGGCACTCTTGCCCGATGCTGAGCAGCAACTCGATGACCGAGCCCCGGTCAGGGGTCGCGGGGCTGTCGGCCATCTCGAACAGGAACGGCAAGCTGGCCGCCGTGCACGGATAAACATCCCCCTGATGATGCGCCGCACTGTAGAAGTCGCTGAAGGCCTCGTCCCGGACACCGGATTCCGGCGAGACCATCCCTCTCAGCCAGCCCGGAACATCGCTTGCCGGACCGTAAGCGTGGCCCATTGATGCCCAGTTCACGCTGTCGATTTCGTTGATCGTCATGCGGGGCACTATGCCGCAGGGCACTGACACCACCTGAAGCCGCGCCAGGGCGCAACACATGGAGGAGGGAACCCCCTCGCCGGCCAGCGTCCTACCGGCGGTGACACACCTCCCCGGCAGGGAAGCGGGACCGGGGACCCGGCGCTGTCGGCGGCGGCCTCTACGCTGCCGGCTATGGCCCGCTCCTGGACACGACTGCACGAGCACCTCGGTGCCGCCCCCCGGCCCGCTGGACCCGCAGCAATGACAACCCCACCCGCACCCGGAAGACAGGCACCCACCGTGTTCCATGAGACACCGATCTACCACCGCCTCATCGCGGAACGAGGAGACATCCCCGCCCAGGTATGCGGCGAAGCCCAACAGCTGCAATCCGCCCTGGAACGCGACACCTGCCCTGCCCCACAGACGAACCCACCCGGGCACCCCACCACCCAGCTGACACCCAAGCCGACAGACCGCGCACCGCACCGATCGAAAGCAGCCACGGTCCTGGAATCGTCGATGGTGGCGGGGGTGGTGCCCTACGGTGTTTGGGGCCGATAGCGGATGCGAACGGGGGTTCCATGGCTGAGGGGACAGTGCTGGCGGATCGTATAGCCGATCAGCGGGCCGGGGTGGGTGATCCGCGGGCGCTGCTGGGGGAGTTCCGGCGGGCTCTGGTGCTGGTGCCGTTGGCCGGTGGTGGGTTGTGGACCGCGGAGTTCGGCGGGGTGCGCTGGGTGTGCGGGTTCACGGACGAGGCAGCACTGGCGCGGTTCGCGCAGGGGCGGGGTTCTGTTCATGACGCCGGGGCGGCTGGGCGCTCTTGGGAGTTCGCGAGGCTGCGGGGAGCTCGGCTGCTGGACGAGGTCGCACCGGCGATGGGGGTGCCGGCGGGGGTCGCGGTGAACATCGCTGATCCCGAGGGGTCCATGTTCTTCTCGCCGGTGACGGGGGTCGTGCCGGACGCGGTAGCCGTAGATGGTGAGAACGCGGTGCACCCACGGGGCGGCGACGGGGGTCGTGAGCGGTGAGTGGCGGTGGCACGGGGGATCTGCACGTTGATCCGGGGAGTGTCCAGAAGATCACCAGTGGGCTGCGCGCGACGGTAGACGAGCTGAAGGAGATCGGTTCCGGCACCGGGGCGGCGCTGGGCAAGGGTGTGTCGGGGCTGTCGATGACCGGTATGGAGGCCGGCCATTACGAGTTGTCGGTGACCTTTGAGGACTTCTGTGAGCGGTGGGAGTGGGGGGTCCGGGCGCTGGTCCAGGACGCCAACGCCATCGCGGCGAAGCTGGGTCTGTCCGCGGGTGTGCTGTGGGAGGAGGAGCAGTACATCGAGGGCACGTTGAAGATCGTGGTCAACGCGGGCGTGGGAAATCCGCACGCGTCCGAGGACGACATCGTCAGCCAGGGGTGGGGTGAGGTGCTCACCCCGGACTACCTGAGCCCGGACTACAGCGTGGAGTCGTTCGAGCGGGCCGGCGACGAAGCCGGGCAGACCTGGAAGGACACCGGCCGGGCGCTGATGACCGAGGGCACCGGCGGCCTGCACAACGACGTGGTGAACAACCTGCTCGGACGCGACCAGGAGGCCTTCGACCAGGGCGTGGACGAAGCGTTCGGGCCCTCCCCGGAGGAGCGGGCCCGGCAACAGCAGCAGGACAACGGGGGGAACTGATCCATGGGGCTCGGAGATCTTGTCAGCGACCTCACACCGGACGTCATCGAGGACGCCGTCGAGGACGGCACCAAGTGGGTCGGTGACCGGGTCGAGGACGCCGGGGACTGGACGGCCGACCGGCTGGAGGACGTGGGCTGGGACTCCGGCGCGGACTGGGCACGTGAGCAGTCGCGTTCGGTGGCGAACCGGATGGGCGCCGAGGTCGAGGAGATGGATCTCGGGCAGACCGAGGACAAGAAGAAGCTGGTCTATGGCAGCCCGTCCGAGATCCGCTCGACCGCCACGCACCTGAAGAACCTGCAGAGCTCGCTCGACAAGGTCGGCGGTGGGCTCAAGGGGCTGGACGCCGCCGAGCTCAAGGGGAAGACGGCGGACGCCTTCCGGGAATCGGTGTCCGTGGAGCCGCCCCAGTGGTTCAAGGCCGCCGACGCCTTCGAGAAGGCCGCGGGCGCGCTGGAGTCGTTCGCCGGCACAGTCGAGTGGGCCCAGGGTCAGGCCCAGTTGGCGATCGACAAGTGGAAGGCGGGCACCAAGGCATCCGAGGAGGCGATGGACGCCCACAAAAAGAAGTGCGACACCTTCAACAAGGCCGTCGACACGTACAACGCCCTGCCCGCCGACAAACGCGACCCCTCCACGCTCCCGCCCAGACCCGGGGAGTTCACCGACCCGGGCAAGGCGCGCATGGAGGAGGCCCAGCAGCTCCTCGCGGAGGCGCGTACGCAGCGCAACACCGCGGCGGAGACCGCCCGCACCGCGGTGGCCGCTGCCCGTGACGCCGCGCCGAAGAAGCCGAAGTACGCCGATCAGGTGGCCGACGGGCTTGCCGAGACCCAGATCATGAACACGCACTTCACCGGCGGGATCGCCAAGGGCACGGCCGGGCTCCTCAACTTCGTGCGCACCGTCAACCCGATGGACCCGTACAACGTCACACACCCCGCCGAGTACGGACTCGCGCTGAACAACACCGCCGCCGGACTCGTCCAGGTCGCCAACGACCCCTGGGGCACCGGCAAGCAGATGGTCACCGACTTCATGAAGGACCCCGCCGAAGGGCTCGGCCGCCTCGTCCCCGACCTGGTCCTCACCGCCGCCACCGGCGGTGGCGGAGCCGCGGTCAAGGGAGCCCGGACCGCGAAGGAACTCGCCAACGTCGCACAGGACGCGAACAAGGCCCGTCGCCTGGTCGACGACGCCCCCGAAGGCACCCACAACCGCACCGACGGCGAGCGCACCACGAAGGGCACCGACCCGGTCGACCTCGCCTCCGGCCGCATGTTCCTGCCCCAGACCGATGTGGTCCTGCCCGGCGTCCTACCGCTCGTCTTCACCCGCCGCGTCGAATCCGGCTACACCGCAGGCCGCTTCTTCGGTCCCTCCTGGTCCTCCACCGTCGACGAACACCTCGAAATCGACGCCAACGGCGTCATCCACATCACCGACGACGGCCGCCTCATCCCCTACCCCCACCCCGCACCCGGCCTCCCGACCCGCCCGGAATCCGGCACCTCACGCAGCATCCTGGAACGCGACGTGTCCGGCGACTACACCATCACCGACCCCGACAACGGCCTCATTCGCCACTTCGACGCCCCGCCCGGAACCGCCCCCGGCGAAGACGGCACCGCCTGGCTCGGCGAGATCAGCGACCGCAACAACAACACCATCACCTTCGACCGCACCGACGATGGCACACCCCTCGCACTCGTCCACTCCGCCGGCTACCACCTGCAGTTGGCACTGGCAGACGGTCTCGTGACAAGTCTGACGCTGCTCACCCCCACGACGGACGAGAACGGACTCACGCCCGCCGATCCGTATGCGAGCATCCCCCTGCGCACCTACGGTTACGCCGACGGCAACCTCACCACCGTCACCAAGCCATCCGGCGCCACCCTCACCTTCAGCTACGACGAACGTCGCAGGGTCACGGCGTGGATCGATTCCAACGACAGCCGATACAGCTATGCCTACGACGACCGGGACCGCGTCGTCGCGGAGGGCGGCGAGGCAGGCCACTTCCAACTCACCCTGGCGTACACCGCATCCGACCCGTCCACCGGCAACCGGCTTACTACCCTCACCACCGCCGACGGCCGCTCCACCGATCATCTCGTTGACAGCAGGTGCCGGGTCCTAGCGACCACCGACCCATTGGGCAACATCACCCGCGACACCTTCGACGCCTCCGGGAACCGACTGACCCACACCGACGCACTGGGACACACCACGACGTTTTTCTACGACGAGGCCGGCAGAACCGTCGGTGTCAGGCGGCCGGATGGCACCGAGTTGCGGGCTCAGCGGGACGAATGGGGCCTCATCACCACGCTCACCCATGCGGACGGCAGTCGATGGCATCAGGAATTCGATGAACGTGGCAACCGCACAGCACTGACCGACCCAACCGGCCGCACGACCTCCTACTCATACGACAACTACGGTCGGCTCGTCTCTCTTACCGAGGCGGACGGAGCTACGACCGAAGTGCTCCATGACCCCGCAGGGCTTCCGGTCCGTGTCACCGACTCGCTCGGCGCCACCACACACTTCCAATACGACGTCTTAGGCCGCCTGGTCCACATCACGGACCCGCTGGGGTCCGAGACCGTGTGCCAGTGGACGCCTGACGGTGAGCTTGCCAGCCGTACGCGCCCCGACGGCGCAACAGAATCGTGGACATATGACGGCGAGGGCAACCGCACCAGTTACACCGACCCTATGGGGCGGTCCACCCACTTCGAATACACCGGCTTCGACCTCCTCACCACCCGCATAGATCCTGACGGAGCACGCTACGCGTTCCAGCACGACAGTGAACTCCGTGTCACCCAGGTCACCAATCCTCAGGGGCTGACTTGGGCATACACCTATGACTCCGCCGGTGAGCTCATATCGGAAACGGACTTCGACGGCCGCACCTATGCCTATACACGTGACCCAGCAGGGCAGGTTATAGCCCGTACGAACCCGCTCGGCGAGGTAGTCGCTTACCAGCACGACGCGCTGGGCCGCATCATCCGCAAATCCTCCGCCGGCAAGGAAACGACCTACGCCTACGACGACGCGGGACGCATGGTCCGGGCTGTCGGACCGGACGGTGAACTGACCCACCAATACGACCGAGGTGGACGCCTCCGAACAGCGATGACCGACGGGCACGTCATGACCTACACGTATGACACCCTTGGCCGCCGTGCGCGACGTGTGACGCCCACTGGCCGGTCCACCAGCTACGGCTACGATGCCGCTGGCAGACTCACTCGTCTCAACGCGGGCACCCAGCGCATCAACTTCACCCTTGATGCGGCAGGCCGCGCACTGACACGCACCTTCGGCGACACACTGACCCTCACCGCGACCTTCGACGAGGCCGGCCAACTCTCCACTGAGCGGCTGACCCACGGCGCCCGCGCTCTGGTAAGCCGGACCTACAACTACCAGCTCGACGGACATCTCACAGACCTCGACGACACCCTGCGTGGGCGTCAATATTTCGATCTTGACGTGATCGGTCGAGTCACCAAGGTCACTGCTGCGAACTGGACGGAGACGTACGCCTACGACTGCGCTGGTAATCAGACGACCGCCTCATGGCCGGCTTCTCATCCGAGCAGCGAAGCCACCGGGCCCCGTGCGTACGTCGGCACGACCATCAAGCTTGCCGGAAGGGTCCGTTACGAGCACGATGCTCTTGGTCGCATCACCCTGCGCCAGAAGACCCGCCTCTCCAGAAGGCCCGACACCTGGCGATACTCGTGGGACGCCGAGGACCGCCTCACCGCCGTCACTACGCCGGATGGGACACGATGGCGCTACCGGTATGACCCGCTGGGCCGGCGCACCGCCAAGCAACGCCTTGGCGACGACGGATTGACCGTCGTCGAGGAAGCCCGCTTCACCTGGGACGACGCTACCCTCTGCGAGCAGACGACCATCTCCCCGAGCTTCCCCCGCCCGGTCGTTCTGACCTGGGACCACCAGGGCACACGCCCCATGGCTCAGCACGAACGCATCATTGCTGCGGACACCGATCCGTCGACGACAGACGAACGCTTCTTCGCGATTGCCACGGACTTGATTGGTGCTCCCGCCGAACTCGTTGACGAGTCCGGGAATCTCGCCTGGCGCTCTCGGGCAACACTCTGGGGCACCACTGCCTGGGGGAAAACCGACAGTACTTACACCCCACTCCGTTTCCCCGGCCAATACCACGACCCCGAGACCGGCCTCCACTACAATCTAAACCGGCACTACGACCCCGAGACTGCTCGCTATCTCACCCCGGATCCGCTCGGCCTCATACCGGCACCCAACGCATTCTCCTATGTAAAAAATCCTCACTCTTCGTCCGACCCGCTCGGCCTCGCCCCCTGCCCTCGCGGCGGCTGGGAAAAGAAGGCAGATTTCTCGAGTCAGAAAGTAATGAGCAAGAAATTTCATGCACATGGCGACGATTTTTTGGATGTGAAAGGAAATCTGAATGGAGCAAACCTGAAGCGATTCGAAGAAAGTATGCGCTCTCATATGACCGCGGACGGAACGAAAATTTATCGCTTTAATTACAGAGATCAAGGGTGGGCTGTAGGCTTCATTAATCCAGCCACCCAAAAAATGGTGATGCTCCACGCGGATGGGAAATTTTGGTCGGCCTGGAGATTGGGAGACAGGCAATTTGCAGACATCATCGACAAGGGATTCCTTTGGTGACTGATTACAGTATTCAGGGCGACGCAAACTCAGATCAGCTGGAGATCTTGTCCGGCCCCGGGGGTTACAGTTCGGCCTGGCTGGCCGTTGGCCCCAAGCTCGTCGTTCCGGTGCCTGCTGGCTCGCACGTGGACGACGCTCTTGTCCAGCGCATCACTGACGGCTGCCGCACGGATGGAGCGGACGCTGTGCTTGTGATGGCGATCGGGTCTGAACCTGCTAGCCGAACCTGGCGTCTGATTGCGCCAGACATAGCGGCCTCGGAATTGGCTGGAGTCGGTCCGCCCCTCCTCCTCGCCTCTTCGGACCGGCAGGGTGCGATTTTTTTTCCCCGCCCTGGGTACGTACTAGTGGCAGGAACAGCAGCATTTCTCGCGGGCGCCGTCCCAGAAGGGATCGACGGAGGGCGAGCCCGCTTCGGACGATACGTTCGCGCGGCAGCCAAGCGATGGCCAGAACTCAAGGACATCTCGCAGTCATTTCCCCCCCGCCATATTGCCTGGGCCCGCGCACGGGAAATTCCTGCCGGAACAGGCGCTGCCCGTCAGGTAAGTCTGATCCATGCCTTCACCGTCGGGTCCATCAGCGGAGCGGACTTCGCCCGCAGTTGGCTAGACGCCCGCCGCACTTCCCAGGACAACGGCGAGAGGCTCCGCGATCCACTCCTCACGGCTTTCGATCAGATCTTCTCGCTGTTGGAAGACTATTCTATCGATCCGGCCCTCAAAGATCCTGACGACCTATCAGATGAAGAGCTGATGGATGCGGTGCGAAGGACCATGGAGCATACCGATGAATTTTGGTGACCTGCATGTCCGCACTCTTCCCTGAACCAAAGATCCCGATCACTTTGGAGACCTCGATGCCATTGGGTGGATCACCCTGGGTGACAATGAACCTTTCCATCCTCACTTTGACCTGGTCAAATGCAGGATGAGGACAGTCCGGACGAGTGCGGTGATGCGTGTGGTCGAGCACCGAAGATTGCGGAGGAGTCTCTAGTGCCGCATCAGACAACGTTCGCGCTGTAGCACCGCTGAAAGACTCGTCGAAATAGTCCCTCCGCCGCAGCTGAGGGTTGCCCCAATCCGCCCCTTGACGGCTGGCTGGGCGGACGCCGGCTCGGGGGCTGGGATGGGTGGCTTGCCGGTGACCACCAGGGCTCGCAACAGCCCTTCTCAGTCGTCGCCGTAAGCCGAGTGACCTGGTCCTTTGTCATTCTCGCTCCTATGGTCGACATCGGTCGAAAGGGGGGCGGATGGACCGGACCGTACGCACTGTTGAGGACGTTCTCGCGCTCCTGGACGGGCTCTTTGCATCTGAATCCGGGGCTGGCCGGTTGGCGACGGGTGACGGCGAGGACTTCTGGGACCGCATCTATGCCGACCGCTCCAGGCCGGTCCCGTTCTTCGTGTCGAAGCCGGACGAGAACCTGGCCGCCTGCCTCGACCAGGGCCTGATTGCTCCCGGCCGGGCCCTGGACCTGGGATGCGGACCTGGCCGCAACGCCGTGTACCTGGCCTCGCAGGGCTTCGAGGTGGACGCTGTCGACCTCTCCCCGATGGCCGTCGCCTGGGGTGAGGAACGGGCTCGCGAGGCGGGAGTGGGCATCCATTTCCTGTGCGGTGACGCTTTCGCTCTCCCCGCTGCCGAGTTGAGCGGCCCGTACGACCTGGTCGTCGGCTCAGGGTGCTTCCACCACCTGCCGCCCCACCGCCGGGTCAGCTACCTGGCCCTGCTGGCCACGAAGTCCAGGGCATCCAGAGCCTTCGGGCACGTGCTCAAGTCAGGGGTATGACCTTGCACGAGCTCCTCGTGCAAGTCGGTGAGTTCCTGCAGACAGGCACGGAATCGGTCGGATCCAGAAGCCTGGGCGACCTGCTGGATTCTCACGATGGCCTGGGCGACACCGTCGATGGTCAGTGCCTCTCGCATCATGCGTCCTCCATCCCGTTTCGCTTCGCTGAGGATCCTCCGGAGTCCTCTGGTGGGCCGCCTTGTTGCCGCGGGGGATTCTTGCGCAGTGGGAACAGCCGCATCGAGACGGCCGCCGCCGTCCCGGTGACCCGTGCCTCCGGCCGCAGCCGAGTCGTAGTCGCCAGGGCCGTCAAGAACCAACGCCTGGCCTCAGCCGGCTACATGTGGAGCTTCGCCGCCCTGCGCTCACACGAACCGCGTGAGCACTACGACGGCCGAGGCGCCAGCGGCGAACGGCATACCGCGGCCCTGCGGAACCTGTTCAACAAGCTCCTCGGCTGCCTCTACCACTGCCTGAAGACCCGCACCCTCTACGATCCCGAGCGGGACTTCGCGCACTCCCTCGCGCTCGTCGCCTGATCGCCTGCGCGATCCCCATGGCTTCTGACACACCCTGGGGACGGCTGGCAGGCCCGCTGGAGAGCGGCCGACGCCGACCGCGGTAAGGACTGGACCGAACAGTTGCTTGCCCAGACCGACAACGGCCACAGTTACCAGGGGCGCCGCTCCACGCTGCTGAGCGGCCTGAACAGCATGTTTATCAGCCGCATCGTGCTACCTGACGACGAGTTCTTGCGCGGCTACAAGGCCATGGCGCTGTTCAAAGACATCCAGCGCATGTTCCCACCGGGGACGCTGGAGCACATACACCGCCACGGCAGCGGGCTGGGCATGACCGGCCGACACGTCGACGAGGGCCTGCGCGTGATCTCCAAGATGATCCTGTACACCGGCCGCGACCTCGCCCAGCTTACCGCTGAAGACGTCTTCGAGGCCCGCGCGTGGGACGCCGGGCCATCGGCTACTCCTACGACGGCACCCACAGCGCCTGGGACTTGCTGCGCGGCGCAGGGGTAATCCAGTCCAAGGACACCCTGAAGGACGCGCTGCGGCACGGCCAGCGACCCACCGCCGAGCTAACGAGCTCGTGCACGGTAAGCGGTGGGACGTCGAGCGCGGATCGGCGATCATGGTTGTGTGGTGGGGAACGCGACTCGCAGAGCTGCCGTGGTCCGGGGCCGGCCAATGCCAACCCGCCCCGGACCACGGCATCACTCGAACGAGTGCATACGGAGCAGCGAAGCTGACGGCAAGGTGCGGTGACCTGGGCCGACGGACGGGGGACGGAACAATCCCGTTGCCCGCCTTCCCCGTCCGGTTCCCTCATGGAGGGCGTGAGTTCTTCCCTTACCTCGCCGCCCGTCGCCGGCGCGGGCCAGCCGCCCATGATGCGCCTGGCCTCCGACCAGCACTTCGAAGCGAGCGCCAACCTGTCCACGGCCGCGATAGCGCGCCGGCTGCCCCGCACGCTACCTGCTCGACGCCGCCGCCCGCGCGGCCGCGGCCCGGCTCGCGCCCAAAGCCGTACGCGAAGCCGACCTCCAGGTCATCACCGCCGCCACCGCCGCCGAACTCGTCGCCTACGAGGACCCGGACTTCGAGGACGCCCACGCCGCCGCCTTCGGCGGCGCGGAGAAGACCGGCGACCTCATCCTCGACGCCCAACTGCTGACCTCCGCCGCAGCCCAGATGGCCGCCGCAGCGACCGTCGTCACCGTCCTGCACCCGGTGATGCTCCCTCTGCTGGTCCTCTCCGTCGTGCCCTGTGCGTGGGGCGCCGTACGCGGGGCGCGGATCGAGCACGCCGCCCACCACCGCAACCTCGCCGACTCCCGGCTGCGCAACGTGTTCGCTCCTACACCACCGAGCGGAACACCGCCGACGAGGTCCGGGCGGGCACCTGGCTGGATTCCTGACCCGGCAGTACCGGATCGTCTCCGGCCGCCTGGAAGCCGAACAGCTCAAAGCGACCCGGCAGGCACTGGTGGTCCAAGCCATCGGTGACGCGCTCACCGCGGTGAGCACCGTCGTCACTTGGGCCGTGCTCGTGCTCCTGGTGGCCAGTGGCCGCATGGAGCTCGCGGTCGCGGGGACCGCCGCTTTGGCGGTGCGGACCTCGGGAGCGGAGCTCGCCACGACGGTGCGGGCGGGGGCTCGGCTGTTCCGTACCTCGCTGTCCCTGGACGACTGGGCCCGTTTCCTGGCCGTGGCCAAGCCGTGGACGACCCGGCGCGGCACCGCGACCGTCGCCGAGGACGGGCCGCAGGTCATCACCGCCAAGGGCGTCTCCTTCACGTATCCCGGTGCCAACGCGCCCGCGCTCGACGGCATCGACCTAGACCTCAAGCGCGGCGAGGTCATCGCCCTCGTGGGCGAGAACGGCGCCGGCAAGAGCACCCTCGCCCGCATCCTGACCGGCCTATTCCTCCCCACCAGCGGGTCTGTGCGGTGGGGCGGGGTGGACCTGGCGGACGCCGACCCGGCCAAAGTGCTCGCCCAGGTCGCGCTCGTCCCGCAGGACTACACCCGCTGGCCCTTGGCCGCCCGCGAGAACATCACCCTCGGCCAGCCCCGCCCCGAAGGCGACACCGCCGTATACGCCGCCGCCGAGGCGGCCGGCGCCGACAGCGTCATCTCCGCCCTCCCACACGGGCTGGACACGTCGCTGGCTCGCTCCTGGTGGGGCGGACACGACCTGTCCGGCGGGCAGTGGCAACGCGTCGCGGTCGCCCGAGCCTTCCCCCGCGACGCCCCCGTCCTCGTGATGGACGAACCGACCGCCGCACTCGACGCCCGCGCCGAACACCGGATCTACACCCGCCTCAAGGCCCTCGCCGCAGGCCGGGCCACCATCTTCATCACGCACCGGCTGGCCAACACCCGCCTCGCCGACCGGATCACCGTCCTCGACCATGGCCGGATCTCGGAGACGGGCACCTACGACGAGCTGATCGACCAGGCCGGAGGCCTCTTCGAGATGCTGAAACTCCAGGAGGACCGGGACTGATCCGGCCCTGCTACCGCGAGCGCGAGCCCGTACGCTCCGGGCACCCGGGAGGGCCACGGCGAAGAAGACCACAGATCGAAGAGGACGACGAAGAAGCGTTCCGCTTCCTGACCCTGCCCCGGTCGAACGGCGTCGCAGTATGCCGACCGACGGAACCCAAAAGGACCTCCCATATAGGCGTGAACGTCAGCAGCCGCACAGCCGGGTGCTCGCCCTGCCACTGGCCGAAGGGCACGTTGCCCATTGCGTCGGGCTCGGCGCGCGCCAGGGTCTGCTCCACATCGCGGGTGCCGATGACCACGTCATGGCCGAGCGCGCTGAGGCGGCCCGCGAGAGCGCGTCCGAACATGCCGGTGCCCAGAACAGCGATCTTCATGAGGTTCTCCTCGAACGGTTTCACATGGATGACCGGCCCTCCCGGGGCATGAGGCCCGCGGCCGGACCCCGAAAACCGGGGCGCGTTCTATGCAACGGGAGACGGCCGTAACGAGGGAGCCTGCGCTGTGAGGGGTACTGGCAGGCCCCCCACGCCGCCGTCCTCGGGTGCTCGCGGCCCCGGCGGGAGCAGACGCGTCAGGGCCCAGTGCATGGGCAGGATCCGGCGGCGCGGTATCACCCCCGCGGCGGCGCTGCGGCGGCCGGACCAGCCGTCTCACGAAGCGCACCGCCTGCATTCATGCGCCACCTTCGACCAGGTCTCGGAGGCTGCAAAACGCACGAGCGCCGCCCCGATGCGTAACCGGGTGCGGCGCGAGCCCGAGAAGCTCTCGGGCTTTCGATGAGGCTGCGGCTTCGCAGTCACAGGGTGCGCACGGCGTTCGGCCGGCTCCGTGGTGGTGCACGGCTGCCGGTGCCAGCACACCAGGGCGACGGTTCAGCCGTTGACGAGGCGCTGGGCGACGGCGCTGTCGGCGGCCTGGGACATCCCGGCCAGCTTTCCGTCGCGGACCGTCCACTGTTGGATGAAGCGCACGGGCTCCGAGACGCCGCTCTTGGCCGGGCGGTAGTGACCGACCACGAACACACGGGCATCGCCCGAGGCGTGGTAACCCTCGACCTCGGTGTGCCACGAGTCGAACTGCGGCATGAGCTTGCCGAAGTAGTCGAAGACGCCTTCCACGCCGTGGTAGACGCCGCCGCAGGGGAAGCCGGGCGTGACGTCCCAGAGGAGGTCGGCGGAGGTCAGCTCCTGGATGACGGCCGCGTCGCCACCTGCTTCGCACAGACGGCGGACCAGCGCGGTGTTCGATGCAGCGGACATGATGGTTCTTACTGAGAGTGATGCGCGAGTAGGTGATTCGGGGAGGGTTCTGTCACTAGGGCAGGTGCTTGCCGTCCCGGAAGAAGAAGCCGGTGGGGCCGTCGTCGAGCAGGGTGGCGGCCCAGACGACGCCCTTGGCACCGTCGGCGACAGGGCGGGCCCATCCCTCGGAGCCCGGGCGGGTGGCGGTGACTCCGGGGCACACGGCGTTCACGAGGACGTTCGCGTCCTTGAGCTCCTTCGCCAACTTGATCGTGAGCCCGTTGAGTGCCGTCTTGGTCAGGGCGTAGGCCGTGATCGGCATCTCGCCGAACCGGCCCATCTCGAAGCCGGGGTAGTTGACCAGCCCGTAGTTGGGCTTCCAGAACGACCCGGCACCGCTGGACACGTTCACGATCCGGCGGTGACCGCCAGCGGCGTGGGGGGGCAGCATCTGCTGGGTGACGCTCCAGGTGCCGACGACATTGGTCTGGAACTTGAGCATCAGCTCGTCCAGATCCTTGTCCGCGCAGCGCCGTTGCGGGCTTGGCGCCGCCCTCGTCGGTGTCGGCGCGGCGCAGCCGCTTCGACAGCGTGATCGGGTGGACGCCGAAATCGGCAGCGATCTATTCCAGCGTGACGCCGGGCTCGCGATTGCGCGCGACCCGCCCGACGTCATCGCGTAACTCTTTCGGATACGGCTTGGGCACTGCAACATCCTTCCAGGCCGCCTCTCAGCAAGCCAGGTCAAGGTGTCACCTATCCGTGCAGCAGTCCGTCCCTCTTCCCCATGCACCAATCAACGAGCGATCAAGCCGACGCTTCAGCGCAGCCAACACTCGATCATCGGCCACTTTGAAAAGGCTCAGTCCTGGGGGATTACGGCGACCGGGGCGGGGGAGTGGTGCAGCACGGCGTGGGTGACGTGCCCGATGCGTGGTTCGTGCGGCCAGTAGCGGTTGGTCCGGCGGCCGACGGCGACCAAGGAAGCGTGGGCTCCGGCATCCACCAGGTGACGCGCCGGTGATCCGATCTCGCTACGCACGTCCACGGCCACCCGCGGATACTGCTCCGACCAGGGTGCGAGCAGGGACCGCACCATGCTCATTCCCTCCGCGGCGATGTCGGCGCGCCACCGCAGGTCTCCGCCGATGCCTTGTACGTAACCGACCGGCGGGTTCCAGCAGTAATGGATCTCCACGCCGGCCGAGCGCACGGCTGCCGCCTCGAAGGCGAAGCGCAGCACGCATTCCGTGGTTGGTCCGAGATCGATGCCGGCGACGACGGGAGCCTCTTCCCCCGCACCGTCCGCTACGGGGCCGGGCGCGGCCGGGTCCGGGCGGACGAGGACGACGGGCCGGTGGGCGTGGGCGACCGTGGCCATGGCGACCGAGCCCAGGATGAAACCCTTGAGCGCCCCGAGCCCGGCGGTGCCGAGCGCGAGGAGTTCGGCACCTGATGAGGCCCCGCAGAGCATCTCGGGCGGCGGCCCCGTGAGTTGATCGGCCTCGATCACCAGGTGCGGATACCGCTGCGCCAGCCGCGCCGCCGCTTCGCCGGGCAGACGCCGCGACCATTGCTCGGGTGTCTCCGTCCCCGAGAGAGGAGCGTGCGAGTAGGGCTGCCACTCCCACGCGCTCACCAGGCGCAGCGGGCACCCCCGCAGGACCGCCTCGTGGGCACCCCAGTCGGCAGCCGCGTCGCTCGCCCGGGTTCCGTTCAGTCCGACGGTCACTGGTCGTGTCACGACATACCTCCGCCAACGCTCGTACGGCCGGATGCCCCGACTAGTCATGATTCCGGGCTTACGGCTGCAGCGCATGAGCCGATGAGTACCCGTCCAGGACCCGTTCGGCCCCTCCCGGGCCCCCGGCGCCGGTGCGAGCGTGGCAGGAGGACCCCTGCGGTGGTGGAAGGAGGCGGGCCCGATGTGGTTGCCTGTGGTGGTGGGTGTCGACGGTTCCGACCCCAGCCTCGAAGCCCTGGACTGGGCTGCCGACGAGGCCGTCCGGCACGGCCTCCCGCTACGAGTCGTACACGCGTCCCTGTGGGAGCGGTACGAGGGAGTGGTGCCGGCCTGGACCGTCGAGCGCCCCACTGGCCAGGTGCTCGCGGAAAACATTGTCGCCGTTGCGGCCGAGCGGGCCCGGCGCCGTGCGCCGGACCTGGATATCAGCGCGGAGGTGCTGGCCGAGGACGCGGCCGGCGCGCTGCTGCGGGAAGGAACGGAGGCCGCGGCCGTCGTCGTCGGCTCCCGGGGGCGCAGCGGGTTCGCTGACCTCCTCCTCGGGTCCGTCGCCCTCGTCGTGGCAGCACGGTCCCGGAGTCCGGTGGTCGTGGTCCGGGGAGACCGGCACGCCCTGGAGTCACGGCACGGACGTGTCCTGCTCGGGGTCGGGGAGCACGACGAGCACTCGCCCGCTCTCCCCTTCGCGTTCCGCGAGGCGGCCGCACGGGAAGCGGAACTCGACGTGGTCCGCGTCTGGCGCCACCCGGGCCATGAACCCGCCGCGCACCCGCTCTTGGCGGGCGGCGGGGCGGGCCACTACGAGGGAAGGGCCGCCGAAGAGCTCGACCGGGCACTTGAGCCCCTGGCCCGCGCGTACCCCGGGGCCCGGCCGCGCCCGAGCACGGTCGAGGGCGTGCCCCACCGGGTGCTGACGGAACGGTCGGCGGCAGCGGACCTGCTGGTCGTCGGAGCGCGACGCCGGGAAGGGGTTGTAGGGCTGGAGCTGGGCCGGGTGGCCCACCGCTCGCTGCATCACGCCTCGTGCCCGGTCGCCGTCGTTCCGCACAGGGCTCCGGCGGCAGACGCCGAAACGGGAGCGGAAGGAGACGCATGATGAGGGCGACCCGTGATGGGCACGGAGCGGGAGATCTTGGGCGTCGCGCGGCCGCCCGGCGCGCCCAGCTCGGTCTGTCCCTGGAGGAAGTGGCAGACCGGGCGGGCTCCACGCCGAGCTACCTCGCCTACGTGGAGGAGCAGGTGCCTTCTCCGGGACCTGCTTTCCTCGTCCGGCTCGCGGATGCACTGGAGACGACCGTGCAGGACCTTGCCGGGTTCAATACGGACCTGCCGCAGGGAGGGGCGGCACCGGGCCACCATCCGCGGATGGAGGAACTCGACGAGGCCGAGTGCTGGGCACTGCTTGACGGCCACGGTATCGGCCGTATCGCGCTGGCGGGGACCGAAGGCCCCGTCGTCTTCCCCGTGAACTACCAAGTCGCGGACGAGCGGATCGTGTTCGTGACCGCCGCCGAGTCGGGACTCGCGCAGGCGTCATCGGCCGGCACCGAAGTCGCCTTCGAGCTGGACCGGCTGGACGAGGCGTTCAGTCAGGGGTGGAGCGTCCTGGCCGTCGGCTCGACCCGTACGCTCCCGGCCGGGCCCGAGTCCGAACGCGTGCGGAGCATCATGATCTCCGGACCCTGGGCAGGGGACAGTCGTACGACGGTGGTGACGCTTTCCCCGCGACGGCTCACCGGGAGGCGGATCCTGGTTCCCGGCGCGCCCGGTACTGCCACGCCCGCCCAGAGTACGGACGGAGGCTGACGGCTGGCCCAAGACAGCGGCCGAGGCCCTCGGACTCGGGGTCCGAGGGCCTCGGCGTGTCGTCGTGCTGTGTCGATCACGTGAGCGGCACGATCACGACCGGGGCCGGGCTGTGGTGGATGACGGCTTGGGCGACGTGCCCGAGGTGCGGTCCCAGCGGCAGCCGGCGGGAGCGACGGCCGACGACGACCAGTTCGGCGTCGCGGGACGCCTCCACCATCTGGAGCGCGGGCGAGCCCACAACCGCCTTGGCGGTGGCCTCCACCTCCGGGTACCGCCGGTGCCACGGCTCCATCAGGTCAAGCAGCGTACGGGTCAGGTGCTCGCTCTGGTCCACGCCGAGCGCCGGGTCCATGAGCGCGGCATAGCCGTACGAGGCCGGCAGGGTCCAGCTGTGCAGGAACCTCAAGTCCAGGTTCCGGCGAGCGGCCTCCTCGAAGGCGAAGGCGAACAGCGCGTCGGGCGCGCGATCGACGTCCACGCCCACGAGCATGCCGCCCGGCGCAGCGATCCGTTCGTCCTGCGCCCGCACCAGCACGACCGGGTTCAGAGCGGCACCGACGACGGCGAGCGAGACCGAACCCGCGAGGAAGCCGGTCATCCTGCCGAGCCCTCGCGATCCGAGGACCGTGAGGTCCGCCGTGTTCGCGGCAGCCGTCAGCTCCTCGGCCGCCCGCCCCTTGCTCTGCGCGACGGAGACCTCCATACCGGCATGCTCGGCGCGCAGGCGGTCTGCGGTCGCCCGGAGCAGTCCCTCGGCACGTTCGGCCGCCTCGGTGAGCTGCGCCAGCGGGATCTCCGGGTTGGCGGGCAGTTCCTCGATGTGCACCAGGGCGAGCGGCACCTGCCGCACCCTGGCCTCCTCGGCCGCCCACTCCACGGCGGCGAGGCTCTCATCGGAACCATCGACTCCGGCGATGACCTGTGCTGTCATGACGCACCTCCTCGTGCGGGACCACACAACTCAGCCTGCCTTTCCCTCCGCCCGGCCAGCAGGGCCGAGCAGGTCTCGATCGGGCCCGAACGGCCCATCCCCGCCGGTGCACGACGCTGCGAACGTGGAAGCTGCCGTTCCCCAGAACCGCCACCCGGCCCCGGGGCGCACCGTCGAGGAGAAGCCATGAGCAGCGCGATAACCGCTCGTACGGGCCGACTCCGAGAACCGGGCAGCGACGTCGTAGTGGGCGTCGACCCCCGCAGGCCGTCCGTGCCCGCCCTGTTCTGGGCCGCCGACGAAGCCGCCCGGAGGGGCGTCCGGATCCGCCTGGTGGCAGCGGTGCAGGGCGGCCCCCACCTCATGGGCGACGACCTCCCCGGGCACAGCGCCCGGCGCGCCCGCGCCGCGTCGGCCCTCGCCAACGCCGAGGACTTCGTACGCGAACTCCACCCCGACCTGTCACCGGCGACCGAACTGATCGACGGGCCGCCGGTCACCGTGCTGCGCGAGCGGGCGGCGGACGCGGCCCTCCTCGTGCTCGGCGCACGCCGCGCGCACCGACCCGCCGAGGCCCTCACCGAGGGCTTGGTGGTGCCGTCGCTTGCGGGGCGCGCGGACTGCCCCGTCGTTGTCGTACGGGCCCCGGAGCACACACAGGTCCATCCCCGCACCGTCGCCGTCGCGGCGGACGACACCCCCGAGGGCCGGGCCGCCGTCGCCTTCGGCGTGCGGGAGGCGCAGATGCGCCGGGCCCGCCTCAGGGCCGTACGAGTGCTGCCGCCCTCCGCATCGGCTTGCGGTGACGAGGACGCAGCCCGGCGGAGGCTCTCCGAGTTCGAACGGACCTGGACGGAGCGTCACTCCGGGCTCGACATCGTTGCGGAAGTCCTGAACGGGCGGCCGGTCGAACAGCTCGTACTCGTCTCACAGTCCGCTCTCGCGCTGGTCGTGGGCCGTCCACTGGGCGGGCCCGGTACCGCTGACCGGCTTGGTCCGGTGATCCAGGGCCTTCTGCGCCACGCGGAGTGTCCGGTCATCACCGTACCCACTCCACCACTGCGAGCCGACCGGCCCCCGACCGAGTCGGCGCCGGGGCTGCTCAGCCCCTCGTGAATGAGCCGTCCGGCCCCCCGCCCGACCCCGCACGGTCGCTGTCCCGGCCAGGGGCGGGTGGAACGCTGGAGGAACGGGGCACGGAACCATCCGTCCCGTGCCCGATCCGTATGCCGGGAGTTCCCGGCGGGAACGAGGGGCAGTGCCATGGCGGAAAATAGGACAGGACACAGCAGACACCGGTTCGCTCCGGACTTCGACGACTGGTTCGGCAGGGGGTTCCCGGGACTGCCCGGCTGGCGTCCGGGCAGCGCACCGCACTCCATCCCGGTCGAGGTCACCCAGCAGGACGGCGTGTACGTGCTGCGCGCCGAACTGCCCGGGATGGAACTCGAGGACATCCACGTCAGCGTGGATGACAACCTCGTCACCGTGAGCGCGGAGCACGACGAGACGGACCAGGACAAGGAGCACTCGGAGTTCCGCTACGGGTCGTTCCGCCGCACCGTCCGCCTTCCCGACGCGGTCCCGGCGGACCGCATCGACGCCACTTACACGGACGGCCTCCTGACCGTCCGCGTTCCGATGCGGGGCCGGGAGCAGAAGCCCGGACAGATCGTTCCTGTCAGGCGCGGCCATACGGAGGACACAAGAGGGGCAAAGTGACGGCGGACCCGTGCTGACCACCCGCGTGAGCGGGTGGCGACGATGAACGGCCATTTCAGCGGACATGCCGGACCGGGATCTCAGGATGCCGGCGCCCCGCCGTCGTACGATCCCAGGGAGCCGCTGCCGCGGCTGCGGCACGAACTGGCCACCGGCCCCGAGGGCCTTTCGGCCCGGGAAGCGGCCCGTCGTCTCGCCGTCCACGGCCCCAACGAGGTGCGTAGCCGACAGCAGTCCTCGTTCGTGCGAGAAGTAGCTGGGCAGCTCACCCATCCCCTGGCCCTGCTCCTGTGGGCCGCCGCCGCGCTCGCCTTCGTCGCGGACCTGGCGGTCCTCGGCTGGGCGATCCTCGCGGTCGTCGCCGTCAACGCGACCTTCGCCCTCCTCCAGGAGCGCCAGGCAGAGCGGGCGGTCGAAACCCTCGCCCGGTACCTCCCCGAACGCGCACTCGCCGTACGGGACGGCCGTCCGCTGACCATTGAGGCCCGCGACCTGGTCCCGGGCGACGTGATCGTCCTGGACGAGGGCGACAAGATTCCTGCCGACGCGCGAGTGATCGAGGGAGGCGTCGAAGTCGACCTGTCGATGCTGACCGGAGAGTCCGTGCCCGCCGAACGGATGGCGGCCGAAGCCGTCCTCGGCGTCCCCCTCAGCGAAGAGCCCAACCTGGTCTTCAGCGGCACCACATGCGTCGAAGGCCAGGCAACGGCGATCGTCTTCGCCACCGGTGCCGGCACCGAACTGGGGCGCATCGCCGCGCTCAGCAGGCGTATCCGCCGCGAGGCGAGTCCGCTCGAGCAGCAGGTGAAGAAGGTCGCCTGGCTCATCGCCGGCGTGGCGACGGGCATGGGCGCGGCATTCCTCGCCGCCGGGGTGGCCGTCGGACTCCCCGTCACCGACTCCCTGATGTTCGCCATCGGGCTCCTCGTCGCCAACGTCCCCGAAGGGCTGCTGCCGACCATCACCCTCTCCCTCGCGGTAGGGGTCCGCGCCCTGGCGCGCCGTGGAGCACTGGTGAAACGGCTGAGCGCCGTCGAGACACTCGGCTCGACGAGCGTCATCTGCACCGACAAGACCGGCACGCTGACCCGGAACCGTATGACGCTGCGCGCGTTCTGGACACCAGCCGGCGGCGAGGAGAAGGGACCCTGGGAACGGGACCTGGTACGGGCGGCAGCCCTGTGCACCACGGTCACCCGTGAAGCGGACGGTGAGCTGCATGGTGATCCCACCGAATCCGCACTCCTCCTCGGCGCCACGGACCACCACACAGCGGTCGACCCGGAACTGCGGGACGCGCGACGGCGCGCCCACTTCCGCTTCGACCCGCGGCTGCGCCTCATGTCGGTGGTCCAGGCCGACGACATCAGCCGGATCATCGTCAAGGGGGCACCGGAAGCCGTCGTCGACCGCCTGAAACCCGGCTCGCCCACGGAAGAGACACGGGCGGCAGCGCGACGCTACGCCGAGCAGGGAATGCGCGTACTCGCGGTGGCCACGCGCGAGCTCGCCCCCGGCTCCGATCCGCCCACCGACCGCCGGGACGCGGAGTCGGCGCTCACCCTGCTCGGCCTCGTGGCGCTGTACGACCCGCCGCGCCCAGAAGTGAGGGCCGCCGTCGGCCGCTGCCACGAGGCAGGAATCAGGGTGCACGTGGTGACGGGCGACAACGGGGCCACGGCTGCGGCGGTCGCACGCGAGGCGGGCATCGGAGTGCCGGAGCTGAAGGTGGTCGACGCGTCGGAGTCCCTCACGGACGACGAACTCGACCGGGTGCTGAACGACGGCTGCGAAGTCGTCTTCGCCCGTTCCTCGCCGGAGACGAAGCTCAAGGTCGCGGACGCCCTGCGGGCCCACGGGAAGACCGTCGCCATGACCGGCGACGGGGTCAACGACGCCCCCGCGCTGCACCGCGCCCACATAGGCGTGGCGATGGGGCGCTCCGGTACCGATGTCGCCCGCGAGGCCGCCGCCATGGTCCTGACGGACGATGACTTCACCACCATCGTGGCCGCTGTCGAGTCCGGGCGCCGCGTCTACGACAACGTCCGCAAGTTCATCGTGTACATCTTCACCCACGCCACCCCGGAGATCATCCCCTTCCTCGTGTTCGCGCTGACGGCGGGCGCCGTGCCCCTGCCGCTGACCGTTCTTCAGATCCTCGCCATCGACCTCGGCACCGACACCCTTCCCGCGCTCGCCCTCGGCCGGGAGCGTTCCGAGCCCGGTGTCATGGAGCGCCCTCCGAGACCACGGGGGCAGAGAGTGATCTCCCGCGACATGCTCGTGCGCAGCTGGGGCTTCCTCGGTTCGACGTCGGCCGTTCTCGTCATGGCGGGCTTCTTCTACGTCCTGTGGCGCGCCGGCTGGCAGCCGGGCGACCCCACCGGGCCCGGCAGCGCCCTGCACCACGCCTATGTGACAGCTACGACCGCCACCTTCGCCGGCATCGTCGCCTGCCAGATCGGCACAGCCTTCGCCGCCCGGACGGACCACGCGGCACTTCGCGCGATCGGCGTCTTCTCGAACCCGCTCCTGCTTGCCGGAATCGCCCTCGAGCTCGCATTCACCGCTGCTCTCGTCTACGCGCCTCCGCTCCAGCACCTCTTCGGCACCGCCGCGCTCCCGCTGGACGTGGTGCTCCTACTGGCCTCCTTCCCGCTTCTTGTCTGGGGCACCGACGAGTTGCGGCGCGCCCGGCGACGCCGCAGAGGTGCGGGACGCCGGTGATCTGGGCGGGCCCGAGCGGACCCGGACCGGGACCGACCGGCCCATGCGCCGCCGGGGACGACGGCCGAACCTGGAAGAGGGGACAACCCGTACGCCATGCAGGAGGAAGGTGGACAGCATGAGAGCCGCTGTCTTTCAGGGACCGGCCGGCATCGCCTGGCAGGACGTCCCCGACCCGGACATCGTGGACCAGAGCGACGTCGTGGTGCGGGTCGACCTCGTCACCATCTGCGGAACGGACCTGCACATACTCAAGGGCGACGTGCCCGAGGTGACACCGGGCCGGGTCCTGGGCCATGAAGCGGTCGGCACCGTGGTCGAGGCTGGCCGGGACGTGCGTACGGTACGGCCCGGCGACCGGGTCCTCATCTCGTGCATCACCGCCTGCGGGCGCTGCCGGTACTGCCGGGAAGGCCGCTACGGGCAGTGCCGCGGCGGAGGCGGCTGGATCCTCGGGCACACCGTCGACGGGACACAGGCCGAGTACGTCCGGGTCCCCTTCGCCGACCTGTCAGTCCACCCGCTCCCGACCGCCGTGGACAGCGCGGACGCCGTCCTGCTCGCCGACATCTTCCCCACGTCCTACGAGGTGGGCGTCCTCAACGGCCGCGTGCGACCCGCCGACACCGTCGTCGTGGTGGGGGCCGGACCGATCGGCCTCGCCGCGATCACCACAGCACGCCTGTACAGCCCGGGCAGGATCGTCGCCGTCGACTTCGCCGCCTCGCGGCTGGAAGCGGCGCGGGCGCTCGGTGCCGACGCCACCGTGGGCGCCGACGAAGACCCGGAACAACTCGTCGCCGACCTGACGGACGGGCAGGGCGCGGATGTCGTCATGGAGGCGGTGGGCGTGCCCGAGGCGTTCGAGAGCTGCACCCGCATGGTCCGGCCGGGCGGCCACGTCGCCAACATCGGGGTGCACGGCAAGCCCGCGACACTCCACCTCGAAGACCTGTGGATCAAGGACGTCACCCTCACCACGGGCCTCGTGGACACCGCGTCCACCCCCATGCTGCTGCGCATGCTGGCGGCCGGGCGGCTGCCGACGTCGCAGCTGGTCACCCACCGCTTCGAACTCGGGCAGATGGAGGAGGCATACGACGTGTTCGGCCGGGCGGCCGACACCGGAGCGATCAAGGTCGCGCTCGGCGCCCCGCAGCACACCGCCATGCAGGTCCCCGCCCCTCCGGCCGTCCCATGAACGACGTCCGTACACCGCGCTCTTCCCGGACCCCCTGCGCGGGGAGGGCGCCGGCCCGGTCGTCCCCGGCCTTCCGGCCATGATGCGGAACGTCTGGAGCGAGCAACGGTGAGCACCGGGTGGACATGGGGCTACGACCGCTACGACCCCGAACGCGAGCGGCTGGTCGAGTCGTTGTGCGCACTCGGCAACGGGCGGTTCGCCACCCGGGGCTCCGCACCCGAATGCCCCGCCGGACGCGTCCACTACCCGGGCACCTACCTCGCCGGCTGCTACGACCGGCGCGGCTCGGCCGTCGCGGGCCGCACGGTAACGAACGAGGACATGGTCAACCTTCCCAACTGGACGGTGGTGCGCTACCGCTGCCTCCCGGACGACGGGCCGCCCGGCAACTGGCTGACCCCCGACTCCACGGACCTGCGCCACCACCACGTGCGGCTGGATCTGCGCACCGGCACACTCACCCGGCAGCTGTTCTTCCGGGACGCCGAGGGACGCTCGCTGCGCGTCGTCCATACCCGGATCGTGCACATGGGAGACCCCTACCTGGCCGCCCAGCGCAGCACCTTCCGGGCCTACGGATGGCGCGGCAGCATCGAGGTGGAGTCCGTCCTCGACGGGGCGGTCACCAACGCCGGAGTGGACCGGTACCGGAATCTGGAGGGCCGCCATCTCACCGGCCACCGCAGCGGCTTCGAACTCGGCGGCACCGCCTGGCTGACCTGCCGCACCCACGACCCCGGCACCCGCCTCGCCCTGGCGGTCCGCACGGTCACCACACCCCCTGTGCCCGCCGCGCGGACGGCCACACCGACCGCCCCCGTGCAGACCTACCGCCTGCCCGTCGCCCCGCGTCACGCGGTGAGCCTCGTGAAGACCCTGGTGCTGCGCACCTCGGCCGACCGCCCGGCCGGCGACCCGCGCGCGGAGGCATGCGCAGCGGCCGCCCGCGCCGCCGCCTTCCCCCGCCTCTTGGCCACGCACAAGGCGGCCTGGCGGCGTCGCTGGGAACAGGGTGAGCTCCACGTACCGGGCGAGGCCGGCCGCATCCTGCGCCTGCACGTCTTCCACGTACTCCAGACTCTGTCCCCGCACACCGCCGACCTCGACGCCGGCGTCCCCGCCAGGGGGCTGCACGGCGAGGCGTACCGGGGCCACGTCTTCTGGGACGAGCTGTTCGTCCTGCCCTACCTGAACCTGCACTTCCCCGAGGTGGCGAAGGCGCTGCTGATGTACCGCCACCGCCGGCTCCCCGCCGCGCGCGCGACGGCCCGCGACATCGGGGCCCGCGGCGCCGTCTACCCGTGGCAGAGCGCCGGTTCCGGGCGGGAGGAGACCCAGGAGCTACACCTCAATCCGCGCTCCGGGCGATGGCTGCCCGACCACTCACGGCTCCAGCGGCACGTCGGCTCTGCCGTCGCCCACGACGTGTGGCGGTACGCGCAGACCACCGGCGACCGCGCCTTCCTCCACTCGGCGGGGGCCGAGATCCTCCTGGAGGTGGCCCGCTACTGGGCGGGCGCCGCCCGGTACGACCCGGAGCTGCGCGGATACCGCATCCGGGGCGTGGTCGGCCCCGACGAATACCACGACGCCTACCCCGGAGCGGCCGTGCCGGGCATTGACGACAACGCGTACACGAACGCCACCGCGGCCTGGGTCCTCGCCCGCGGTCTCGATCTCCTGGCCGAACTGTCATCCGCGCGGCGCGCCGAACTGGCGGGTCAACTGTCCCTGGACGGCGCGGAACTGACGCGGTGGGAGGACGTCTCGCGTCATCTGTACATTCCGTTCCACCACGGGGTGATCAGCCAGTTCGAGGGCTACGGGGACCTGGAGGAACTGGACTGGGACGGCTACCGGGCCCGCTACGGGGACATCCGCCGGCTCGACCGCATCCTGGAGGCCGAGGGCGACACCGTCAATCGCTACCAGGCCACCAAACAGGCCGACACCCTCATGCTCGGCTACCTCTTCCGGCCCCGGGAACTGCACGAGCTGTTTGCCCGGCTCGGCTACCGGCTGGATGACGACTCCTGGCGTGCGACCGAGGCGTACCACCTGCGCCGCACCAGCCACGGTTCGACGCTCAGCAGTCTCGTCCACGGCTGGCTGAGCACGCGGAACAAGGGGGCGGACGCCTGGCGCTACTGCGAGGAGGCCCTGCTCGGGGACGTGGCCGACCTCCAGGGCGGCACCACCGGCGAGGGCATCCACCTCGGGGCCATGGCGGGGACGGTCGACCTGGTCGAGCGCGGCATCACCGGCCTGGAGGCCGGACCCCAAGGGCTGCGGGTCATGCCCGTGCCCCTGGCGCAGATCCCCCGGTTCTCCTTCACGATCTGCTTCCAGGGCCACCGGGGGGTCCGGGTCCGCGTCCTGCCCGGACGGCTCGCCGTCCGCGTACCCGAGTCGCCCCGGGGCCCCGTCCCCGTCCTGCTCCCCGACGGGCGGAAGGTCTGCGTCGCACCGGGGGAGGAGCGCTGGTTCCTGCTGTGAACGTCTCAGACGAAGGACAGGACGTCGGAGACCGGCCGCCGCGGGGTCGCCCGCCCGCGCGGACCGTACCCCAGCCGCAGCAGCATCTGGACGAAGCCCGACGCCGAACGCGGGTCCCGCGACAGCGCACGCAGCTCGGGCCACTCCAGCGGCTGGGACATGAGCGACGTGGACAGGCCGTCCGACGTGGCCTGCAACAACACCCGGTGCAGGGCCTGCCCCGCGTCCAGCCAGTCACGGGGCGCATCCTCCCGCGTACCGAGCAGGGCGAACCCGGGACGCCTCTCGAAGCGGGCGGAGGCACGCGAAGGACCCCGGCGCGGAGGCTCGAAATCCCGCACCGGCGAGGTCACGTCGAGCTGCCGGGGGCCGAAAGCGTACGCGGGTATCCCCTGCACCCCCGCGTCCTCGCCCTCCGTATGCGTCCACGCGGCGACCTCCGCGCGCACCAGCGGGTCGGCGGCCTCCAGCCGCTCAGCGTCGCGTACGAGCTCCATGAGGGCGTCGGTGAACCAGTCACCGGGGACGTCCAGGCGGCAGCCCTCACGGGCCGCGGCGGCCCTCAGCCCCGCCATGATCTCGGCTGGCACGGGCTCCTCCGTGAACGGGAAGCGGCTGGTGTGCCGCTTCCGGAGCGCCGGATGGAGCGCGGCGAGCTCCGTCCAACCGGCGGGGGCGGACAGGTGTACGTCAGCGAGGTGCCAGGGGTCGTCCGGCGCGGGCAGCAGTTCCGCCTCCGCATCCAGATCCCGGTGTGCGGCAGCCACCCGCAGACCGAACAGGGCCGCGCCGCAGCCCAGGTGGAGGGCCCGGCGGTCCGGATCGGCGCGCGGCATCTCCCGTGCCCGGTCACCGTGGAGCTCGACGGTGTCCGTGGCCGTCCGGTGGACGAACCGCCACGGTTGTGCGTTGTGCATGGACGGAGCGAGGGTCGCGTCCTCGACCAGCGACGCCACGAGGGTCCGGTTGAGAGCGTTGGCGGTCACGGCTTGTCCTGTCCGCCGACCACGGTGCCGGGGCCGGCCTGTGCGAGGAGGTAGGCACGTGTGCCCGTATCACCACGGTCCCCGAACCCGCGAGCGGGCGGCGAGGGCCGTACGGGCCACGCCGCGGGCCGGTCGGGCTCGTCTGCCGGGGGGCGTTGGGACGTTTGGCCCCGGTCCCGCCCCTGGGCGGCCCTTCGGGCGCCGCGTCCCGGGTGCCACGGTGGAGGGAGACCGAAGCAAGGCGGCCGTGACGGGCCTCGTCCCCGGGACAGGAGCGGATCATGAGCAGCACGACGGAACACCGTGAGATCGTCGTCGGCATCGATCCGTCGAGGGACTGGCGCCTCACCGTGGCCTGGGCGGCCGACGAGGCCCACCGGCGCCACCGGGCCCTTCGGCTGGTCGTGGCCGTGCCCCCGCAGCACGACACCCACCACGTGGACGACACCCCCCGGCACATGGCCCGGGCCCTGGAGGGCAAGGACGCCGTGAGCGCCGCGGCGGACTGGGCCCGGGAGCGGCGGCCGGGCACCGGGATCGCCACGTCGGTGGTCGATGGCTTCCCGGCGCAGGTCATGGCGCGCCTCGCGCAGGACGCGGCCATGGTCGTACTCGGCTCCCGGCATCTCAGCCGGACCGAGGAATACCTCAGCGCGGGCACGCTGGTCGTCCCCGTCACCGCACAGGCCCGCTGCCCGGTCGTGGTGGTGGGCGAGGCCGAGCACAGCACCCAGGAGCCGCCGTATCTCGTCGTCGGTGTCGACGGCAGCGAGTCCTCCCTCGCGGCCCTCGCGTTCGCCGCCCAGGAGGCGGACCTCCGCCGGGCGGAGCTGCACGCCGTCGCGGTCTGGCAGCCCCCCGTCTTCTCCCTCCGCTCCAGCGACACCATGTTCGAGGCCGAGCGCAGACAGCTCTCGGAGATCACCGCGGGCTGGGCCGAGAAGTACCCCGGTCTCCGGCTGACGCACGAGGTCCGCGTCGGCTCGCCCGTCGAGATCCTGGCGGAGGCGGGCGAGCACGCCCTCGCCCTGGTCGTCGGCCGCCGGGGCCGGGGCGGCTATACCGGCATGCGAGTCGGCTCCGTCGTCCACGGCCTCCTGCACCGCGCCCGCTGCCCGGTCGTCACCGTCCCGGCCCGGTGACCCCCGCCCTGGTCCGACAGGAAGGCGCGAGGCATCGGGGCTACGGTGAAACGGGACGGACGGGACCGGCGCTCGCCAGGTCTGACGCAGCCGGAGGTGCCGATGGGTCCGGAGGAGACCCGAAGCGGCGGAGCACGGTCTCCGCGCCTGGGACTCGATGAACTCCTGGGTGAACTCCAGGAACGGCTGGACGAGGTCCGCAGCACCCGGGAAAAGCTTGGCGAACTGCTGAAAGCCGTCATGTCGGTCGGCCAGGATCTCGACCTCTCCCAGGTCCTGCGCACCATCGTGGAATCCGCCGTGACGCTCGTCGACGCGGAATACGGCGCCCTCGGCGTCATCGGCGACGACCAGCGGCTCTCCCAGTTCCTCACCACCGGCATCGATGACGAACTCCACGAGCGGATCGGCGCGCTGCCCTCCGGCCACGGCATCCTCGGAGAGCTCATCCGGCACCCCGAACCACTGAGCCTGGACGAGCTGGCCGACCACCCCGCCTCGTACGGCTTTCCGCCCCACCACCCGCCGATGCACTCGTTCCTCGGCGTACCGATCCGGGTCAGGGACGAGGTGTTCGGCAACCTCTACCTTACGGAGAAGCGCCGGGGCAGCTTCGACGACGAGGACGAGGCCGTGGTGACGACGCTGGCCGTCGCCGCCGGAATCGCGATCGAGAACGCCCGGCTGTACGAGCAGGGGCGCCTACGCCAGCTCTGGCTCGCCGCCGGTGCCGACTTCACCAGCGCGCTGCTCTCCGGCTCACGGGAGCGGGAAGTCCTCGATGGCATGCTCGACCGGGCCGTGGACATCGCCGAGGCCGACCTGGGCGTGTACTACCTGGTCGGCACCGACGGTTCGCTGCGCGGGTCGATGGCGAGCGGCGAGGGCGCCGGCCGGCACCGGGAGGTCGTGCTGCCCAGCATCGAGGGCACCCTGGCAGCCGCAGCACTCGCCGCGGGCGGGCTCGTCCTCCTCGCGGACATCGAACGGGACGAACGGATCACGGTCCAGCCCGAGCGCTGGACGGGCTTCGGCCCGGCGATCGCCGCGACTGTGGGTACGAAGGACCGGCTGAGCGGTGTGCTCATCCTGCTGCGGCGCAGGGGGCGGCCCGCCTTCACCAGCACCGAGATCGCCGCGCTGCCCGCCTTCACCGGATCGGCGGCCCTGGCCCTGGAACTGGCCGAACGGCGTCGTGACGCCGAGCAGGTGAGCCTGCTGGAGGACCGCGACCGTATCGCCCGGGACCTGCACGACCTCGCGATCCAGCGCCTCTTCGCCACCGGCATGACGCTGCAGAGCGCCCGGCGTTTCGTGGAGCATCCGGTGGCCAGGGACCGCGTGACCCGCGCCATCGATGACCTCGACACCACCATCAAGATCATCCGCTCGACCATCTTCGGCCTCCGCGAGCACTCCGAGCCCGGAACCGATCCCAAGCTCAGAAGCCGCGTCGTCGGTGCGGTCGACGCCGCCGCTCCGACGCTCGGCTTCGCACCCGCGCTGCGCATGGAGGGACTGCTGGACACCGAAGTACCGGCCGGTGTGGGCGACGAGGCGATCGCGGTGGTGACCGAAGCGCTGACCAACGTGGCCCGTCACGCGAAGGCCCGGGCCGCGGAGGTGGCGGTCGTCGCGCACGGCGGCGCCTTGACCGTCACGGTGGGTGACGACGGGGTGGGCATGCGCAACGGCGGCAGACGAAGCGGCCTGCGCAACCTGAGCGAGCGCGCGGAGCGGCTGGGCGGCGGCCTCGACGCGCACACCCGGCAGCCACCCGGGCACGGGACGACACTCACGTGGTGGGTCCCCCTGGAAGAGACGGCGAACTGACGGCTATCCGGACTCGGCATCGTTCTCGTGCACATGCGCGGCGATGACCGCGGCCTGGACACGCCGCTCCACGCCCAGCTTCCCCAGAAGCCGGGAGATGTGGTTCTTGACCGTCTTCTCCGAGAGGTACAGCCGCTGTGCGATCTGCCGGTTGGTGAGCCCCTCGCCGATCAGCTCCAGAACGGAGTGCTCCCGCTCCGAGAGCCCCGCGAGCCGCTCGTCCTCCGGGGACTTCCGCTCCTCGGGCTCCCGCAGCGAACGCATCAGCCGGGCCGTGGTCGCCGGATCGAGCATCGACTGTCCCGTCGCCACCGTGCGGATCGCCGACACCAGATCGGACCCGTTGATCTGCTTCAGCACGTATCCCGCCGCCCCCGCCATGATGGCGTCGAGCAGCGCGTCCTCGTCGTCGAAAGAGGTGAGCATCAGACAGGCCAGCCCCGGCAGCCCGGAGCGCAGTTCCCGGCACACCCCGATCCCGTCACCGTCGGGCAGGCGCACATCGAGGACCGCCACATCGGGCCGCAGGGCCAGCCCTCTGGTGAGACCCTGCTCCGCCGTCGCGGCCTCTCCCGCCACTTCCATGTCGGGCTCGTCATCGATCAGGTCGCGCAGCCCCCGGCGTACGACTTCGTGGTCGTCCACCAGGAAGACCCGCGTCGGCGCTCCGGATGCCGGCGGACCGGACATGATGGCCTCTCTGCTCGACGGATGCACCCACCCTTCACCAGAATTGTCCGCCATCGCGCGCCTTCTGCACACCGGTGGGGCCTCGACCGGATCTGATCTGTACAGGCGATGGGGCACGGTTGCGGACCATGTCGTCGAAGGGCTGCAGGTCCTGCGTTCCCTGAGACAGACGGATCCCGGCCCGTGCGTGCTGTTTCTGACCGCTCGCGACGAGGTGGACGATCGGATCGCCGGGATCGCCGCCGGGGGTGACGACTACGTCACCAAGCCGTACAGCCTGGAGGAGGGGGGAGTGCTGCACGGATAGGTGACATCTGACCTGGCTTGCTGAGAGGCGGCCTGGAATGGCTTTATCGAGCAGTAGTGGTTCCGGTCCAACTTCTGTGGTGCGCCTACTCCCTGTAACGGTTGATCTTTCCAGTGCGTTTTCCGAGATCGTCCGGAAATGGCTGGCGACGGTGATGGTTCTGGGCTGTGCGCGAGGTACTGCTCCAGTTGGAAGAGTTGCTCTCCCTGTCGACTTCGGAGATCGGGGTGGTGTCGGTGCAGGATGACGTGATCCGGGTCGGTGTCAGACCCCTGACGGCCGAGGCTCGCTGCCCGGGGTGCGGGAGCTTGTCGGGGCGGGTGCACGGTTCCTACCTGCGGTTTCCCGCCGATCTTCCCGTGGCAGGGCGGCGGGTGGTGCTGCGGCTGCGGGTCCGGCGGTTCACGTGCGAGGACGCCTCGTGCGAGCGGCGGACGTTCGTCGAGCAGGTCACGGGCCTGACCCGCCGACACAGCCAGCGAACCGAACGAATGCGGTCGGCGCTGGCCGAGGCCGGCCTCGCCCTGGCCGGTCGCGCCGGTGCCCGGCTGGCCGACGTCTTCGGAGCGAGGGTTAGCCGGAACACGCTCCTGCGGTTGGTCAACGCTCTCCCGGAACCCCAGCCACAGGTCCCGCGTGTGGTCGGCCTCGACGAATACGCGATGCGCAAGGGCCGTATCTACGGGACCGTGCTGGTCGACGTCGAGACCCGCAGACCGGTAGACCTCCTGCCGGATCGCGAGGCAGGCACTGTCGCGGCCTGGCTGGCCGAGCACCCGAGCATCGAGGTCGTCTGCCGCGACCGCGCCCCGTTCTTCGCCGAGGGCGCCAGCATGGGCGCGCCTACCGCGGTACAGGTCGCCGACCGATTCCACCTCTGGCGCAACCTCGGCGAAGCGGCCGAGCGGTGCGTCTCCGGCCATCGCGCATGCCTGCGTGCGACCTTCGCCGAGTCGGCGCCGGAGAAGACTCCGGCTCCGGAACAGGCCGAGAGCGGGTCGCCATGGCCCACCGGGCACCGATTCGCCGACCGCACCCGCGCCAAGCACGCCACCGTCCACGCGCTACTGGCCGGCGGCCACAGCAGACGCTCGATCCAGCGACAGTTCGGCACGACCTACCGCACCGTCCAACGGCTGTCCGACGCCACGAGGCCGGAAGAGCTGTCCAGGGGCAGGGGCAGTGGCAGAACCGCAGGACCAAGCTCGACGACTTCAAGCCGTACCTGAACGAGCGGTGGGCCGAGGGTTGCACGAATGCCTGGACCCTCTGGGAAGAGATCAAGACGCACGGCTACCGCGGCGGCTACGGAGCCGGCCGCGCCCACCTCCGCCCGCTCCGCACTACCCCGACCGCTCCGGCAGCCCGACCGCCGTCACCGCGGACCGTGGCCGGGTGGATCCTGACTCGCCCTGACACCCAGCCAGAGAACAACCGGCTCAAGCTGAAGTCAGTGCTCGCACGCTGCCCTGAATTGGACGCGCTCACCGGTCACGTCCGCGCGTTCGGAAAGATGATCACCCAGCTCCAAGGGGACCAGCTCCCGCAATGGATCCAAGCGGTCCGCGCCCTACCGAGCCTCCACAGCTTCGCCAACGGCCTGGAACGAGACCTTGCCGCCGTCACCGCAGGCATGACCCTGCCCTGGAGCTCGGGCGTCGTCGAGGGCCACGTCAACCGGATCATTTTGTGGAATCAGCGATGTCAAGCCGTGTGCATGTGCATCACGTCGAGGTAGTGCGGAACGCGGTGGTCCCGGCCAGGCAGGCTGAAGACAGCGCAGACCTCGGCGGGCTGGGTGAGGATGCTCGACTGCTCGTCGAAGGTCAGGACAGGGTTGACCTCGTGGTGGCAGCCGGCGGTGTCGAGGGCAGTGACTAGTTCCTCGCGGAGCACGGTGGCCTGGGATGACTCGGAATCGGGCAGGACGAGCGGCGGGAGTTTGGCGGTCGAACCAGGCCAGAGGTTGATCCAGATTCCGCTCACGGCGCGCTGCGTGACCACGAGCTGCAGCCCGTTCCAGGAGTAGGGGTAGCCGTCGATATCGGGCCCCTTCATGATGTGGGCGGGGTGCGGGCGCCCTGGGCCGAGGAGGTCTTCAGCCTCGGTCAGGAGCATCCCGCAGTGAAGAGGGCCGATCCGGCCGGTTCGGGCGAAGTCGACGAGCACGTTCATCAAGGCCACGGCAGTGACTGTGACACTCTCTTGGGCCTGTGCGCCTCCGATATCAGCGCGGTGCGGTGCCTGCCCCGCCCTGTCGGACGTCTACGAGCGGCAGACAGCCGCTCCGCCCACAGCGCATGGAACAGCGCAGGAAGGACCACCATCGGATCCCCGGCGGTCCTGCGCACTCCCTCCCACAGCGGCGTACGCCCGGCGAACGACTCCCCCAACGCCGCCGCCAGCTGCTGTCCCCCGTAGTACCGCGGATGCCGGTACCCGGCCAGCAGGCCACGTTGCGCCGGTACACCGGATCGACCGGCCCCAGCACCCAGTACCGCCAGCCCACTGCAGCACACACTTCGCCGAGCACCGCTGCCAGGGACCGCTGCCGTGGCGAAAGCTCCTCGCCGGCGAGGCAGTCCGCCAACACCCCCTGGCCGTCAGCGAGCCGAAGCATCATCTGCGGGACATGCGTACGCACCTCGTCCCGCTCCCGCCATCGCAGTTCCAGTGGCTGGCTGGCCAGATACGTCACGCGTGGGTCGCGGTCGAGCAGCATCACATGCAGCCGCATCGGCCCGGAGCCGTAGTGCACCAGCCGTCCGGTGGTCGCCGCCCACCACCATCCCGGCGCCGTGCGCTTGCCCTTGCGGACAGGAAAGGGCTTCAGGGGCGGACACTGCTCGAAGGGCACTTCGGCGGCCGCCGCGGACCACGGCGAACACTCCGTCGTGCCGCCCGCAGCCATGAACCGCACGTCCACGGCCCCGATATCGCCCGGCCCCGCTCCTGTCGCATCCCACTCCACGTTTCGCACACAGGGCCAAACGCTTATCGGCTCATCCGGTAATGGGCATAACAAGCCAACCGGGCGCGCCAGCCGCAGGCCCGTCCGCCGGTTTGCCCGGGCGTCCGTGACCACGGGGGCGCGCGACCGCCATCAGCCGTGTTCGGGATCTGCTGCCCAGGCGTAGCCGAGCTCGGCGAAGGCTGCTCGCTGCTGAGCATCCAGGCGGTCACGTCTGGCCTTGTGGTTGCTCAGAAACACACCCAGCCTGATCAGCGAACCGTCCGGCAGCTTTTCAACGTGCGCACTTCCGACAACAGTTCTTCCTTCCCGCGCAGAGTACTGAGCCAGGGCTGCCAGACCGCGCTGGAAGGATGACGCCGTCCCAGCGCCCTCGGCTGCTGGGACGGGGGCGGGTCGTTCGGCGGGCTCCACGCCCAGCTTGGTCAGTCGTTCCTTCTGCT
The DNA here is from genome assembly GCF_010550605.1 of Streptomyces sp. SID9727. GTDB lineage: Bacteria > Actinomycetota > Actinomycetes > Streptomycetales > Streptomycetaceae > Streptomyces. Next base: position 9,355 of record NZ_JAAGNI010000356.1, on the reverse strand, counting down.
CGGTCGACAGGTGTGCCCAGGCGCCCGGGTTCTTCTGCCGCTGTAGCCACCGTCCGATGTCGTCGCCCTCGAAGACGACGCCTGGTTCGATGGTCACCGGGTGGCCGTCGGCGTCGACGAGGTCGGCGAGTACGCGGTAGTGCCGCTGCCAGTCCAGCGGCCACGCGCAATCCCAGTCCTCATCGAACGCCGCCAGCTGCTGCGCGCGCTCCTCAGCCCGGTCCGGGTCCTTGCCGAGGCCGCCCTTCCGTCGGAGGTTGGCGAGGTGCTGGCCGATGGGCACCATTGGCTTCGCCCTCGCCCCACACCGCACGGGGCGCGAGGTGTCCCATGGTCCGCCGGTAGGAGCGGAGCATGGCGAGTTTGTTCTCCCAGGCTTTTTCGCCGGGCTCCCAGACCATCCCGGCTTCCGGCGCGTCCAGGAGGGTTTTGCGCCGTTCCTCCAGCTCCCCGGCCCGCAGTGCCTTTCTCTGCTGGTGCACCCACCGCCCAAGCGGGAAGTCCTTCGTGACTCCCACCTCGACCTCGACGTCGTACGGGACGGCGTAGACGCCGGTGATCTCGTTCTCCGCTCGCCAGCGGATCAGGGCTTGGTAGCCCTGCAGCCACACCAGGGACTCGGGGCGGTAGACGCGGTTGCGCAGGAACGCGGAGATGGCGGCCGCGTCGCGGGGGCTGGAGAAGTGCAGCAGCGCGGACTCGGCTGCCGCGTCGGCGCCGTCGTGCTCCTGGCCCTCACCGTCGACGTCGCTTGCGCCGCCCCCGACGATCTGCCCGTCCTCGTCGCGCTGGACGTGGATGGTGCGCTGGCCACTCGTGAGTGCGCGGGAGGCCAGCTGCTCGACGAGGCGATCATCGTGCGAGCGCAGGCCCTGGAGTACAGCGACCAGTCCGGCATATGAAGAAGAGGGGACCATGTCGGTCGGATCCTTCAACTACGGCCATTACTGGTGCTGCCCGCACCCGGCGGAGTGACGGAAGCGGCCAGTCTCCGTCAGGCGGAACAACCTCGATCGCGCTGGCGGGCGGCTGGGGGACAACGGTGGCCTGCCACCTGCCGTTCCGCGGCCCGGTTGGTACGGCCGCACCCTCGCCCCCGGGGATCGGATCCCCCTCTCCGAGGACGCGGCAGCTGGCGAGGAAGGCGCGGTGGACCCGGTGGCCGGTGGCGTTGATGCCGTTGGCGAACTGCCGACCACACCCTGTGGCGCGTAACCGACGGCACAGCCACAGAAACAGCACGTCTGTTCTACGACAACCTGCCCCCCAACCTGGACGCGGAGCAGGCGGCCGCCGGCTCGACGGAGCCGTGTTCACCACGCTGCCCGGCCTCGGCAGTGCGGGAGCGGCGCCGCCCGCAGCAGCTCCACCCTGGACAGTGACGTCGACCCTCATGACTGGCTGGAGCCCACTGTCCAACGGACGGACGACATCGACAACGCGATCGAGTCCTGCACTCTCGAGGAGGAGAAGGTGTACTGTCCTCGCGGTGTCCGTGGGCCACCCGATCAGCGGTCACACAGCTCAAGCCGGGGCGAACTCAGCTGTCAGGCAGGCCAGCAGCCGCGCGGGGGCATCCTCCTGCAGGAGATGGCCGGCGCTCTGGATCCAGTGCAGCTCCGCCTGTGGAACCCGTTCGTGCAGCCACGCGGCGTACTGCGGGGGGAGGATGCGGTCCTCGCGGCCCCAGACGATCCGCACCGGAATCGAGATGCTGTTCAGCAACTGCTCGTACACGGCCGTGTCCGCCTGCCTGATCTGGCTGTACTGACGGTAGAACGCCGCCTGCCCCTCCTCCCCCCGCCACGGTGCGAGAAAGGCGTCGAGAATCCCCGGCCGGAACCCGATGTGCGTGGCGTGACGCAGGTGGGCGGCGACCAACGCTTCGTGCGCGTAGCCCGGAAGCTGCTTGAAGACCTCCTTGTGCTCCAGGAAGAGCCGGAAGAGCCCTCGCTCCCAGGGGCCTCCGCTCACCGCGTCGAAGAGGGTCAGGTCCCGGTAGCTCCTCCTCTCCAGCAGCAGGGTCCGTAGCGCCACCGCCCCGCCGATGTCATGAGCCACCACGCTGGGGCGCGACAGCCCCCAGTGGTCGAGGAGCCGGGCGAAGTTCTCCGAATGGGCCGCCAGGCTCAGGTCCTGGCCCTCGCGCTGCTCGGACTGGCCGAAGCCGAGATGGTCGAAGAAGAAGACCTTGCGGGTACGGGCGAGCGCGGGAGCGATGTCTCGCCACAGAAGGGAGGAGTACGGCGTACCGTGCACCAGTACGAGTGGCTCGCCGCTGCCCAAGGCCCCCCACCGGACCACTCCTCCGGGTGTCTCGAATCCCTCGTCCAGTGACCAGTCCATCGCTGCTCTCCTCTCCTGCCTCATGAGCACCACCTTCCACGCGGAGCATGCCTCGATGCCTCAGTAGCGGCAATGAGTGAGGAGGCCGTCGATCGGGAGGGGAGGGGTGTCAGCCTTGGCGGCTTGGGAGCATGGCCAGAGCTCGGGATCGCTGTGCGACGAGCTCGTCGTAGGTGCCGTCGCGCTCGGCCCAGCGGTGCACGAGGACGCCCTTCACGAGGATTTCGTGGGGGGTGGGGTCCTGCGAGAGCAGGTGCATGACCTCGGTGGCGAAGTCGTTGAGCGGCAGCGCGTGCGGGTTCACCTTTTCCTGTCCTGCCGTGGCGACGGCCGGGGGGACGAGCTCGACGACGCCAACACCGGTGCCGTCGAGTTGCGCGCGCAGTGCCTCGGAGTAGGCGTGCACCGCGGCCTTCGAGGCGGCGTAGCTGGGCATGGGCGGGAACGGCAGGAAAGCGATGCCGGAGGTGACGGTCATGAAGGTGCCGGTACCCCGCCGGACCAGGTGGGGGGTGAAGGCGTCGACGACTCGGATCGTGCCGAGCAGGTTGGTGTCGATCGTCGTCGCTGCCGCCTCGAAGTGCGCGGGGTCGCGCAGGTCCTCCAGCAGCATGACTCCCGACATGGTCACCACGGTGTCCAGCTCGGGGTACCGGGCGAGCGCGGCGTCACGGGCAGCTGTGACGGAAGCACTGTCGGTGACGTCGATGCTGATCGTGCCGAAGTCTTCTCCGGCAAGTTCCGAGAGTGCCTTAGGGCTGCGACCGCCAACGGCCACGGTGCTGCCTGCCGCAGCGAACCGCCGGGCCAGCTCTCGCCCGATACCCGAGGTTCCGCCGACGATGAGAACGGTGCGGTTGGAGAGATCCACGAGGTCTTCCCTTCAGTCCAGAGCGCCGCCGGCGTTCAGGCCCGCGGCGCAGGCTGTGCGGCTCTCTGTCTCGTTCAGAACGGTGCTATCGCAGTCTTGACGGCATTCGCCGGGTGTGGCAGGGCCCCCGTCTTCCCTGGTCCTGCCAGGGCCCCCTCTGGGACACGCGCACCGCGTTACGGTGTCGGTATGAAGGAAGAGGAACCCGGCAACCGGCTCGGCAGCTACCTTCGTGCCAGGCGTGAGCTGGTCTCCCCGGCGCAGGCAGGACTCCCGCCCGGGGGCAACCGCCGCGTGCCCGGCCTGCGCCGTGAGGAAGTCGCCCTGCTCGCCGGAATCAGTCCCGACTACTACCTTCGCCTGGAACGGGGCCGTGACAAGAACCCCTCACCACAGGTCCTTGAATCGCTTGCGCGGGTCCTGCAGCTCGACGGCATCGAGCGGACGTATCTGCTCGGCCTCGCGGCGGCACGCCCCAGGGCGCCGCGGCGCAAGCGGCCCGAGCACGTACCGGCGCGCGTACGCGAACTGCTCGCCCACCTTCATATCCCCGCGTTCGTCGAAGGGCGCGCGTTCGATGTCCTGGCCTCCAACCCCATGGCGGTCGCGCTCTCCCCCCGCCTGCAGCCCGGCCAGAATCGGCTTCGTTCTCTTCTCCTTGATCCTGAGGAACGAGCCTTCCACCAGGACTGGACGAAAGCCACCGCCGATTTCATCGCCGCCCTTCGCACCACCATCGGGGACGACACCGACAACCCCCGGTTCACCGAACTCGTCGGAGAACTCGCACTGTCCAGTCAGCGGTTCCGTACCCTGTGGGCCCGCCATGACGTCCGCAGTCTCGAGGGAGGCACGACCACCGTCCACCACCCCGTTGTCGGTGAACTACGGCTCCACCGCGACAAACTCGCCATCGGCGACGTCATCCTCGTCGTCTACTACCCCGACAAGGACAGCGACAGCGACGAGAAACTGCAGCTCCTTGCCGTACTCTCACACACCGAGTCCGTCGGTACTGCACACGACAGACCGGCGGACGCCCCGCGCCCGAAGACACGCTGACGACTACCTTGTCTGCGGGGCCAGGAAGGTCTGGCGTGAGCTGCACCGCCAAGGCCACATCGTGGCCCGGTGCACGGTCGAACGCCCCATGCGCGAGCTCGGCGTCACCGGTGCCCGTCCGCGGAAAGAAGATCATCACCACGATCCCGGACAGTTCAGCCTGGTCGGCGTCCGCGTCCAGGAGCCACCTGCCGTGCCGGATGCACACCCGGGATCAGAGCGGCATGTACCGCACTACCGGTAGGTCTGCCCCCCCGTGCGCCGCGCCGTGCACAGACGGCAGCCGTACGCCACCGGTCCGGCGGCCGCACCTCCGATCCGCCACACCGCCGCCGGAGCCCCGTCCTGTTCGGCGGGCAGCCTGGCATCCTCCAGATTCCAGGACGGCAATCCCCGTGCCAGCACGTGTTCGTCGACGCCGCACAGCTGGGCCAGCAGCCGCCTGCCCCCGGCGTTCAGCAGCACTTCGGCATCGGCCCGAGGAGCCCCGCCCTCATGTCTGGGCTGCTGGCTGCGCCACTTCCAGCCGGGCCGCAGCGACGCTGTCTCCAGCCCGTAGGAGGCGGCGACACGGCCGATCAATGAGGCCGTGGTCTCCTGCGCCAGGGGAGCAGTACGAAGAATTCCAGCAGGGGGGGGACGACCTTCTGGGATGCCAGGAACACGGATCATGTCGGGCCTCGGGCTTTCCTGTTGGCATATGCGTTGCGTGCGGACTGCAGCAGCGGGCAACGCCCGCCCTCCCTGCGGCCGGTCGAGGACGCAGGATCGGCTGGTGAGCACCCGCAACCACCAAGATCGTTTTTACACAATTGTGCAAGTGGGCTGGGCCCCGGGTTTTGGCGCTGGACGACTGTTCCGCGTGGAGGTACATACGGCATGCCGGTCTTCTACCGTGCCCAGGCCATGCCGAGGTCGGAGAGTGCGGCGAGCTGTCCGGCATCCAGCCGGTCGCGTCGGGCGCGGGTGTTGGAGAGCCATACGCCGAGCCGGATGGGTACCGGCTCCTTCTGTCCGTCGACGGTGATCTCGACGACGGCTCCGCGGGGGACGGGCCGCTGTCCTTCCTGCTCCCTCCACTGGGCCAGGGCGGTGAGGCCGCGCTGGAACGCCTGCTGCGCTTTGCTTCCCGCCTTCCTTGGCCCTGGCCCCTTTGTTGTGCGGGGTGCCGTCGGGTCGGGAGACGGGGCCTCGGGGCCCTTAATGCCGAGCTTGGTGAGCCGGTCGCGTTGTTCGGGCGTCAGCTGCGCCCAGGTGGCTGGCTGCTTCTGCTGCTGGAGCCACCGCCCGATGTCGTCACCCTCGAAGATGACGCCCGGGGCGACGTGGGGCAGGTGCCCGTCGGCGTCGACGAGGTCGGCGAGGACCCGGTAGTGCCGCTGCCAGTCCAGCGGCCAAGGGCAGTTCCAGTCCTTGTCGATCGCGGCGAGCTGCGCCGCCCGCTTCGCGGCCCGGTCGGGGTCCTTGCCGAGCCCGTTTTTCGTGCCCTTGCGGCGGAGGTTGGCCATGATCTGGCCGATGGCCACGGTCCCGGAGCCGGCCGGGTCGTCCCAGACCGCGTCCTGCCGGGGCGCGAGATGCCCCACGGCCTGCCGGTAGGAGCGGAGCGCGGCGAGTTTGGCCTCCCAGGCTTCCTCGCCGGGCTCCCAGACCATCCCGGCCTCCGGTGCGTCGAGGAGCTCCTCGCGGTGAGGGTCGAGCTCCCCGGCCCTTCGGGATTTTCGCTGTTGATGCACCCAGCGGCCGAGCGGGAAGTCCTTCGTGACCCCCACCTCGACCTCGACGTCGTAGGGAACGGCGTGCAGGCCGGTGATCTCGTTGTCCGCTCGCCAGCGGATCAGGGCTTGGTAGCCCTGCAGCCACACCAGGGATTCGGGGCGGTAGACGCGGTTGCGCAGGAACGCGGAGATGGTGGCCGCGTCGCGGGGGCTGGAGAAGTGCAGCAGCGCTGACTCGGCTGCCGCGTCAGTGCTGCCGCCGTCGTGCTCCTGGTCCTCGCCGTCGCTTTCTTCGCCGGCCCCGACGATCCGTCCGTTCTTGTCGCGTTGGACGTGGATCTGCCGCTTGCCGCTGGTGAGGGCGCGGGAGGCGAGCTGCTCGACGAGGTGGGCGTCGTGCGAGCGTAGGCCCTGGAGCACGGCAACCAAGGGGCGGAAGCTGGCAGAGGCGACCATGTCGGTGGGGTCCTCGCCGGGTTCCAGGAAGATCGGGACGATGATTCTGGCGACCTTGGTGGAGCCGTCGCGGTTGAGGCGGAGCGCCCGGCCGATGTTCTGGACGATCTCGACTTGGGAGCCGCGGGTGTCGGCGAAGCAGATCGAGTCGACGCCGCGCTCGCCGGTGATGTCGACGCCTTCGCCGAGGACGCGGCAGCTGGCGAGGAAGGCGCGGTGGACGCGGTGTCCGATGGCGTCGATGCCGTTGGCGAACTGCCGCAGGACCTCGCGCCGCTCGGTGACGAGGTGGTCGCCGCACAGCCATGCCGACCAGACCCGGTCCGGCGGTACGTGGCGGCCCGCTTCCAACTCGTAGAACTCCGCGTCGATCGAGGACGCGGGGAGCTTGTCAGCAGCGGCTAGGTCGTCGTCGGTGGCGTCGTTGGCGTACAGCTCGGCCGCGGTCTGCGGGAGCTTGTCCGCGAACGCGCGGGCTTCTTCAACCTTCTGGTGGAAGGTCATGACGGTGCGCAGGTTGTGCGCGGCGGCGTGCTCCAGGAGCGCGGCCTGCAACAAGGCGAGGCGCCGGCCGCGCCGGGCCTTTTCCGTCTCGCCGTGGACGGGGGAGGGGTCGCGGATTTCCAGGACGTCGATCTCGAATCCGGCAAGGATTTCGCGCTCGATGGCCTCCGACAGTCCGAGCTCTGCGAGCCAGGCGCCGTAGGTGCCGTCCGGGGCGTCCGACATCGTCGCGATCTCCACCTCCCGACCGTCCGCGCCCTTCTGCGGCCGGGGTGCGGCGAGGATGCGCGGGGTCGCGGTGAGGTAGAGCCGGAAGTCCGCCGGGATCCGCTGGTTGTCGTGGATCGCCGCCCACGGACGGCCAAGATCACCAGCGGTTCCGTGGGCCTCATCGACGATCGCGAGGTCGAAGCCCGCCATGCGCTGCCCGTACAGGCGCTCCCCGCCTGCCAGGGCAGCCTCCAGCGGTCCGCGGACCTTGCGCTGGGCCTTCTCGGGTGCATCGATGTCCTCGCGGTCCACGAGAGAGGCGTACGTGGCGAACACGACCACGGGTCCGTGCCCGGCCCACAGGGCGAGCTGGACCGGGTTCGTGGTCGTCCGCACCCCGAGCGCGCCCAGGACCGGGTCGTTCTCCAGCGAGCACACCGCGACCATCGGCGCCCGGTGGCCCACCGCCCGCCACGCCTGGGCGGTCTGGGCGAGTAGGTCCAGGGTCGGCACGGTCACGAGAATCCGTCCGCCCGCGAACGACTCCAGCGCGCACGCGGCGGCCGTGATCGTCTTGCCCGACCCGGTCGCGGACACCAGTGTGCCCCGCGCCCCCTCGGCGGGAACTGGCGATCTTGCAAAGAATTGGACCCATTCTCGAATAGCTGTTTTCTGGGTCACCTGATGTTCCCGGAGACTGATCACAGCATCCGATCCTTTCCTTTTCCGAGAGAAATCAGGTTTTTCCACCATGAGCTCACGGATGCACCGGCCCCGCCCGAGCCAGAGGCGGCTGTGGGGATGGGGTACCTGTCGAGGCCGCCGCGTGCGGGCAGTGCCTCTTCGAAGTCGCAGGCGGCCACGGCTTTGAAGCCACCGTGCCACAGTGCTTCGAGTACGGCAGTGATGGCCTGCACCACTTCCTCGGCCGGCGCTCCCTCGGGGGCCTGGCATTCCAGCACGGTCGGCCACTCAAGGAAGTCGAAAGGATGGGCACGCCGGCCTGTGACGTAGTCGTTGGGTTCCCCTGTCACGCATACCGGGCCGACGGTCATTGCAGCACCGGCGCCCTCCAGCGCAAGGGCGTCCCGGAGCCGGCTCACCACCCGCGTGGCGGCCACGGCGTTCACGTAGATCGAGGCGTCATTGCAGGGGGAGTCCAGGGCGGCGGGTGAAGGTCCGTGATCACCTGGCATGTGTACTTCCCGGGGTGGGAGCGAGGAAGCGTTGGAGGAGCCGCGTGGCCGGCTTGTGCCCGTAGTGCTCGGGCCATCTGTAGCGGAGTCTGCCCCCTGGCCGACGGCGGACGCGGGTCGGTCGGTTCCACCTCAAGAAAGGGGTTCGCCCTCGACACATCGGAACCCATCGCGCCCTTTTCTCTCCATCGGTCTTACCGGTGAGGGCAGCCGTTCCCCGCTACCGGATATCCCTGCTTTACACCAATGCTACATGCTGCATCATTTACGATGCAGACGCGTGCACCCACTCGACAGGACCTCGCCCAAGCCCCCGCCCAGCCCTGATCGGCATCACGCATCGGGGGTACACGGTGCCGCATGGCACCGAAGACTGAACGTATCCAGTTCCTGCGGAACGCACGGCAACTGCGCCGCGTCCGCTCCTTCTACGCTGCAGCCGTCCCGCTCTGGACGGTATCCGCCCTCTGGACCGGCTGGCAGGCCCCGGGAAGCCGTCAGATGTGGGTGTCCGTCCTTCTCCTGGCCGTCTTCACCGCACTGCTCGCCACAGCGACCCTCGCCCAACGGCGCCTGCCCATTCCCGCCACTGGCCGCCCCGCACACCACGCGGCCCCGCACAAGCTGCCAGGCACCAGCCGTCACGCCCACGCCTGAAAACCCATCACAGGAGTCCCCACAGCACCCTTCCCCGTAGCCAGCCGCCCGCGAAGCGGGCTTCAGGCCCGGGAGCGAAGCGGACGGGCCAGGGGTGGAGCGAAGCGGAACCCCTGACAGGCCGCCACGAAGTGGCGGCCTGTCAGGGCATCGCGAAGCGAGGCCCGTTCACTGCGTTCACGCAGCGAAGCGGAGAGAACGCCCCACGCGAAGCGTGGGCGGGGAGCAAAGCGAGCCGGCACCACAGCCCTTGGAGCGAAGCGGAAAGGGCGCGCCAAGCGAAGCGCGGCGCTTCGCTTGCTCATCGCGCAGCGATGAGGTACCCGCTCCGCGGG
>NZ_JAAGNI010000345.1 GCF_010550605.1 Streptomyces sp. SID9727 | reverse complement strand
CCCGCGGCGGCGTCCCGGCCGGCGCGGCGGCCACCGCCGCGACGGCCGGGACCACCCGGTCCACCCCGCGCGAGGGCGGCGGCCACGTGCTCGACAACGGCCTGCTCCGGGTGGAGATCGACGGCCGGGGCCTCGTCGTCTCCGCGTACGACGTCGCCGCTGACCGCGAGACCGTCGCTCCGGGCGCGGCCGCGAACCTGCTCCAGATCCACCCCGACTTCCCGAACATGTGGGACGCGTGGGACGTCGACGCGTTCTACCGCAACACGGTCACGGACCTGACCGACCTCGATGAACTGACCCCGGTGACGGACGGCGTGCGGATCGTCCGCAGCTTCGGCGACTCGAAGGTGACCCAGCTGCTCACCCTGGAGCCGGGCGCCAAGCGGCTCGACATCGACACCGAGGTCGACTGGCACGAGACGGAGAAGTTCCTGAAGGCCGCGTTCCCGCTGGACGTGCATGCCGAGCGGTACGCCTCCGAGACCCAGTTCGGGCACTTCTACCGGCCGACGCACACGAACACCAGCTGGGAGGCGGCCAAGTTCGAGGCCTGCAACCACCGCTTCGTCCACCTGGAGGAGCCGGGCTGGGGCGTCGCCCTCGTCAACGACTCGACGTACGGCCACGACGTCACGCGCACCGTCCGGGACACGGACGCGGGCACGACCACCACCGTGCGGGTCTCGCTGCTGCGCGCGCCGCGCTTCCCCGACCCGGAGACCGACCAGGGCGTGCACCGCTTCCGGCACGCGCTGGTGCCAGGGGCGGCGATCGGTGACGCGGTCCGGGAGGGGTTCCGCGTGAACCTGCCGGAGCGCCGGGTCACCGGTGAGCGCGAGGTGCCCCCGCTGGTGGGTGTCGACAACGACGCGGTCGTGGTCAGCGCGGTCAAGCTGGCGGACGACGGGAGCGGCGACGTCGTCGTGCGGCTCTACGAGTCGACGGGCGGCCGGGCGAAGGTGCGCCTGGCCACCGGTTTCCGGGCCATGGACGTCGTGGCGACCGACCTGCTGGAGCGGCCGCTGACCGATGCCCCGGTGCCCGAGAGCGACGGCGAGGGCGTGCGGTTGTCGCTGCGCCCGTTCGAGCTGGTGACGCTGCGGGTGACGCGCGGCTGACGCCGGGATGCGCGGGCTGCTGCCGCCCCTGGTGCCGCATGCGGACATCGGGGGCGGCAGCGTGTACGACGGGTCCCGGGGCGGCACTCCGAAGGACGCCGCCGCTCGGTGCGCGATCGCCGCGTAGGGGCACGCCCGGGCCCCGCTGGGTGGGCTTCGGCGGGGAGCCTTGTCAATATCCAGAATCCTGTTTACTGTTCCCTACGTGAACGCCTTCGATGAGCGCTTCCTTACGCGCAACGGCCTGGCCGCCCGCCAGCTCGCGGTCCTGCTGCTCAACCATGAGCCGGACACGCGGCTGCCCCGGGTGCGGGACTACGCGGAGGAACTGGGCTGCGGAAACGGCACGGTCCAGGCGGCTCTGCAACTGCTGGAGGAGTCCGGCGCCATCAGGACCACCGCCCGGGGGCACCTCGGCACCTTCCTCGCGCACTCGGACCGCTCCATACTCTGGCGGCTCTCCGGGCTCGGAACGCTGCTGGCCGCGATGCCCCTGCCGTACTCCCGCCGGTACGAGGGCCTGGCCACCGGACTGCGCGGCGCCTTCGAGAAGGCGGGCGCTCCCTTCGCGATCACGTTCATGCGAGGCGCCGGGGCCCGCACCGCCGCCCTGCTGGAAGGCAAGGCCGACCTCGTCGTCCTGTCCCGCTTCGCCGCCGATGAGCTGATCGCCGAGCATCCGGTGGAGCTGGTGGCGGATCTGGGGCCGGCCACCTACGTCGGCGCGCACGGCATGCTCCTGCGCCACGGCGTGGACCTGGACACCCCGGGGCTGCGGGTCGCGGTCGACCACGCGTCGGAGGACCTGCGGATGCTGGTCGACCTGGTCTTCGCCGGACGCCCGGACGTCCAGCGCGTGGAGGCTTCGTACATGCAGCTGCCCGACCTCTTCGCCCGCGAGGAGGTCGACGCCACCGTCTGGAACCTGGACGAGGTGCAGGACCGGCTCGGTTTTGGTGTCGACGTGCTTCCGCTGGGGGACGAGGTCACCCGCGAGCTGTCACTGCGCAACTCGAGCGCGGCCGTCATCGGCCGGACCGAAGGGGCCAAGGCCCTGGCTGCCGTCCGGGACTCCCTCGACCTCTCACTGATCACCTCGCTCCAGCGCGAGGTGCTCGAGGGCACGCGCCTGCCCTCGTACTGAGCCCCGGCCGACGGGACGGCCGGAACAGGACGAAGGTCCTGCCGCGGCGGGACCTTCGGCCGCATCAAAATACAAAATCCTGGTTACTGTCGATTTTAGGAGGAACGCCATGGACGACCAGCTGGCTCTGCGGCTTCAGCTCTTCCGCGAAGGCGGACAGATCAAGCCCGAGGTGGCCGACTTCGTCACGGCCGAACTGGCCGCCCTGGAGGCGGAGGGCAACACCGTGACCGAGGCGACCGCGGGCATGCTCACCAGCCACCTGATGATGGCGCTCACCAGGCTCCTGAACGGCGAGGCCATCGAGCAGTTCCTCACCGACGACCAGGTCGCCTCCGAACTGGCCGGACACCCCGAGGCCGTCAGCCGCGCCCGCGCCGTCGCCGAGCGCGCCCGGCGCGAACTCGGGGCCGCCCTTCCGGAGTCCGAGGTGAACTTCCTCGGCATGCACCTCGCGGTACTGGCGCAACAGGCCCCCGCCGCCCTCTCCTCCTGAACCACCCCGTCCCCACCATCCGGAAAGAAGCAGGACATGATGAAGATCCTCGCCGGCGGCGTCGGCAAGACCGAGGTCACCCACACCATCAAGCAGCTCGGCATCGAAGGCCTGGAGATCACCGCCTCCAGCGACATGGACGCCGCGATGAAGCTGCGCGTCGCCCAGGCCGACTACTACCTGGGCACCTGTCACACGGGCGCCGGCGCCTCGCTCGGCGTTCTCGTCGGCCTGATGGGCAGCGCCGTCTGCCACACCTTCGGCCGCAACGTCCCCACCGAGGAGCAGATCACCGCCCTGCTGGACGAGGGCAAGAAGGTCTTCGGTTTCTCGATGGACCAGATCGACACCATCGCCCCTCTCATGGCGCGCGCCATCGCCGCCCGCGGCTGACCCCAGCCACCCCGCTCTGATCACCCCGGGCACGAAGGAGTGACCCCGTGAGTACGACACTCGCAGCCGGTACGAGCCTCGACTTCTCGCTGGCCCAGCAACTGACCGTCATAGCCCTCTGTGCGCTGACCGCGTACATCTCTCACATGGCGCTGGCCGTCTTCAACGACGGCGTGCGTCCGTTCCTCCTGGACTTCATCCAGGGGCGCACCACGCGCAGCGCGACGACGGCGGTCTCGTTCGGCCTCTCGGCGGGGTTCATCTTCGGGCTCGGCGCCCCGATGGCGCTGTCCACCGGTGTGCTGAACCCGTGGCTCCTCTTCCTGCCCACCGACATCCTCGGCATGCTGTCGCCGAAGAAGTGGCTCGCGCCGATCCTCGGCGGCGCCTGGGGCGCCGTCGTCGTCTTCGGGCTCAACGGCGCCAACAACGTGGCCCATGACCTGCCGGTCGACTTCATCACCGCCATGCAGCAGATGTCGACCCCGATCCTCTTCCTCTTCACGCTGTTCCCGGTGCTGGCCATCACGAAGCAGTTCGGGCGCAAGTGGGGCGGCATCGCGGGGCTGCTGGAGTTCGCCCTGGTCGTCATGACCATGAAGCTGTGGCCCAACATGTTCGCCGGCGCGCTGGCCATGGCCGTCGGCGTCCTGATGCTCATCGGTCTCGCCGTCGCCAAGGACATCGCCCAGCGCAAGGCCGACAGGGCCGCGGGCGTGAGCGAACCCGTCGTCGAGGGTGACGACCCGATGGCCTCGCTCTTCAGCGCGAGTGCGGCCCGGCTGCGCAGGTACCTGCCGCTGTTCATGGTGCTGGGCGCCGGAGTCTGTGTGCTCGCCCAGATGCACATATTCGGCGGCGGCGAGGCCACCAGCTTCCTGATCGCGAAGGGGCAGTACTCGGAGGCGGCGCAGGTCGACTTCTACCGCGTCTTCGGTTTCATCCCGCTGATCGCGACCACCGCGCTGGCCTCCGGCGCGTACGGCATCGCGGGCTTCACCCTCGTGTACCCCATCGGGTACCTGATGCCGAACCCGTTCCTCGCCGCGGTCGTGGGCGCTCTGGTCTTCGCGGCCGAGGTGCTGGCCCTGTCCTACATCGGCAAGCTCCTCGGGCGGCTGCCCAGCGTCCGCGACTCCTCCGAGCACCTGCGCAGCGCGATCAGCGAGACGCTCCAGCTGGCGATCCTCTTCGGGTCGCTGATGGCGGCCAACGCCATGGGCGGCGGCCTGGGCATCCTCGTCGTCGGCGGGCTCTACCTGCTGAACGAGGCGATGGGCCGGCCGGTCGTCCGGATGGCCGCGGCACCGGCCGCGGTGATCGTCGGCGGCATCCTCCTCAACCTCCTCTACTGGATGGACCTGTTCACACCGATCAAGGGCTAGCCCCACGCCCCCGGATCACGCAGGCCGACCCCAGAAGGACCCCCCACGATGAACAGCTCCGCCCCCGTGCTCCGTACCGTCCTCGGCAACATCGCCCCCGAAGCGGTACGCGGCCCCGCCCTGGCCCACGAACACCTCGTCCTCGACCTCGACCACCGGGGTGACGGCGGCGCCGTGCTCGCAGCCGGCCGACACACCGCCGCCGTCACCGCCGAACTGGCCGCGCTCCGCGAGGAGTACGGACTCTCCCTGGTCGTCGAGCTGACCTGTCGCGGCATGGGCCGAGACGTGGGCACCCTGGCCCGGATCTCCCGGGACGCCAAGGTCGCCGTCGTCGCCGCGACCGGCTGGTACTACGAGCCGTTCCACACCCCCGAAATCGACCGCGGCAGCGTCGAGGACCTCACCGCCACCCTCGTCCACGAAATCGACCACGGCATCGGCTCCACAGGCATCCGCCCCGGCGTCCTCGGCGAGATCGGCAGCCACGGGGACATCCCGACGCCGCCGGAGAGCAAGGTGCTCCGCGCCGCGGCAAGGGCCGCCCTCGCCACCGGGCTCTCCGTCGCCACCCACGCCCAGCTCGGCCGCGGCGGCCTCGCTCAGCTGGAACTGCTCACCGGCGAGGGGCTGCCCCCGCACCGGATCTCGGTCGGACATCAGGACCTGCTGGACGACCCGGCGGTGCACCGGGAGCTGGCCGCGAGCGGCGCGTACGTCGCCTTCGACACCGTCGGCAAGGACGGCTACCAGAGCGACGACACCCGGCTGCGGCTCCTGCTCGCGCTCCTGGAGGCGGGGCACGCCGACCGGGCGCTGCTCAGCTGTGACATCTCCCGCCACGGCTACCTCACCTCAGAGGGGGGCCAGGGTTACGGCCATCTCTTCGGGAGCTTCCTGCCCAAGGCCCGTGCGGCGGGCGTGGACGACGACCTGATCGACCTGCTGACCCGCCGCAATCCGCTGCGCTTCCTCAGCGGCGCGAACGTGGAAGAGAGCTGACCATGCACCCCGTACTCCCCCGGACGTTCCCGCTGCCCACCGTGGCCCCGGCCGACGCCGTCGCCCGGCAGTTCCGGCTCATCGAGGCCACCGCCCGTCACTTCGAGGGCCCGCAGCTGTTCGCCTCCGACGCCGGGGTCGTGCCCGGCCTGGGACGACCGGCCACCACCGCCCGCGTCGAGTCCGTTCTCGCCGACTTCTTCGGCGCCGAGGGCGCCGCCTTCGTCCAGGGCGCGGGCACCGGCGCGATCCGGGCCGCCCTCACCGCCGCCGTCCGGCCGGGCGACCCCCTCCTCATCCACCGGGCGCCCGTCTACCGCACCACCGAGGTCACGCTGCGCGGCCTCGGCGTCCGGACCGTCGAGGCCGACTTCAACGATCCCGACGAGCTGCGCGAGGCCCTGGAGTCCGGCACGTTCCGCTGGGCCTACGTCCAGCACACCCGGCAGCGGCTCGCCGACTCCTACGACCCCGGCGCGGTCCTCGCCGCCTGCCGGGCCGCCGGCGTCCGCACCGTCGTCGACGACAACTACGCCGTGATGCGCACTCCGGCGGCCGGGGTCGAACTGGGCGCCGACGCCTCCTGCTTCTCCCTGTTCAAGCTGCACGGCCCGGAAGGCGTCGGCATCGTCGTCGGCGCCCGCGACCTGATCGAGCACATCCGCCGCGACAACTACTCCGGCGGCGGCCAGGTCCAGGGACACCAGGCGCTCGACGCATTGCGCGCGCTCACCCACGTACCGCTCATGTGGTCCGTGCAGTCCCAGGTCGGCGCCGAGGTCGCCGAGCGGCTGACCGCGGGCGAGGTGCCCGGGGTCGCCGAGGTCCGGCTCGCCAACGCGCAGGACCGGTGCCTGCTCGTCCGGCTCGACCGGCCCGTCGCCAGGGAACTGCCCGCCGTCGCGGCCCGCTTCGGTGCGGCCCCGTACCCCGTCGGTTCCAACTCCCGCTACGAGATCACGCCGCTCTTCTACCGGATGTCCAGCTCCGCCCTGGATGACTCCCCCGAACTGGCCGACTGGACCGTGCGCATCAACCCGATGCGGGCGGGCGCGGACCTCGTCATCGAGATCCTGCGCCGCTCACTGGCCGCGCTGAACGACCCGAAGGACCACTGACCGTGTTTCTCGACACCGTACTGACCCGTAACCCCGGGCTCGTCGAGGCCGCGGCCGCACTCCACGACGAGGGCGCGATCCCGCCGGACACCTATGTGATGGACCTGGACGCCGTGGAGGCCAACGCCGCACTGCTGGCCGCCGAGGCGGAACGGCTGGGCCTCTCCCTCTGGTTCGTCGTCAAACAGCTCGGCCGCAACCCGGAACTGATCCGGGCCGTCGCCCGGCACATCCCCCGGTACGCCGCCATCGACCCGCCCGAGGCGCGCACCCTGCACGCGTCCGGCGCCCGGGCCGGCAACCTCGGCCACCTCGTCCAGATCCCGCGCCGCGCCCTGCCCGAGATGCTGGCGTGGCGTCCCGAGACCGTCACCGTGTACGACCTGGACAACGCCCGCGCCGTCTCCGACACCGCGAGCCGGCTGGGATTCGTCCAGGACGTCCTGATCCGTCTCGAAGGCGCCGAGGGAAGCGTCTACCCCGGCCAGGAGGGCGGCGTCCCGCTCGACCGGCTCGACGCCTTCGCGGACGCCGCCGAACGGCTTCCCGGCGTCCGGATCGCGGGGGTCACCGCCTTCCCGTGCGTGCTGTGCGACCCGGCGACCGGTGCCCCGTACGCCACACCGAACTTCGCCCTCGCCCTCAAGGCCCGGGAGACGCTCGCCGCCCGCGGCCACAGGGGCCTGCTGCTGAGCGCCCCCAGCGCCACCTCGATGGCCTCCCTGCCGCTGCTCGCCGGCCTCGGGGCCACCCACGGCGAGCCGGGCCACGCCCTGACCGGCACGACCCCGCTGCACGCCCTCGACCCGGCGCAGCCGGAGACCCCCGCCTACGTGTACGTCACCGAGGTCGCCCACACCCTGGACGACGGCCGCCCCGCCGTGTTCGGTGGCGGGTTCTACGCCCGCTCCCACATCAGGAGCGCCCTGCTGCCGCGCAGCGGAGCCCGTCTGAACGTGCTGGACGCGCCCGCCGAGAACATCGACTACTACCGGCTGCTCGACGCGCCCGCCCCCGGACAGGACGTCCGCGTCGGCGACACCGCGCTGCTCGCCTTCCGCACCCAGATCTTCGTCACCCGCTCGACCGTCGCCGTCGTCTCCGGAATCTCATCCGGAAGGCCCCGTCTCAACGGTCTGTACGACGCCCAGGGCCGGTCCCTGAGCTGAGGAGGCACCCCATGGCCAAGACCGTCATCGTCGTGATCGACGGGTTCGGCATCGGCGCCATGCCCGACGCGGGCAGCACGCGCCCCGGCGATCTGACCGCCGACACCTGCGGGCATGTGCTGGACCACTGCCGGGAGGCGTTCGGCCGCCCGTTGCGGCTGCCCGTGCTGGGCTCGCTCGGCCTCGGCCTCGTCCACCCGCACCCCGATCTCGCCCGGCGCACCCATCTGCCCGTCGCCGCCGGCCGAGCCGCACTCGGCTACCCGGGCGCCGACACCTTCGCCGGCCACCAGACCATGATGGGCGCCGACTTCAGCCGGGTGACCGTCGCCCGGCTCGCCGACCACCTCGACGAGGTGACCGCCGCACTCGAAGCGGCCGGTCACCGGGTCGGCCGGCTGGACGGCAGGCCGCTCCTGGTCGTCGACGGCTCGGTGCTGGTCCACGACAACCTGGAAGCCGACCCGGGCATCAACTGGAACGCCTCCGGGCGGCTGGAGGACCTGCCGTTCGAGGGACCGGGCGGCATCCTCGCCGTGGCCCGCACGGTGCGCGCCGTCGCTCCCGTGGCGCGGGTCATCGCGGTGGGCGGACACGCGGACGGCCCGCTGGAGAGCTTCGTACGGGCCGGCGAGGAGGGCACGGTCGGCCTCGACACCCCCGCCACCGGCTTCTACCGCAACGGCGGCCTCGAAGTGCAGCACCTGGGGGCCCGGATCGACCACACCCGCCAGCTCCCCGACCTGGCCGCCCGCGCCGGCATCCCGGTCACGCTGGTGGGGAAGGCCGCCGACATCCTGGCCTGCGAGACCGCGGCCCGGCATCCGGCCGTGGACACCGCCGACGTCCTCACGCACACCCTCGAAGCGGTACGCGCCCGCGGCGACGGCCTGGTGGTCTCCAACATCCAGGAGACGGACCTGGCCGGGCACCAGCAGGACACCGAGCGGTACGGACGCCTCCTGGAACAGGCCGACGCGGGCCTGGCCGCGCTCGTCGCCCTGCTCGACGCGCCCGGCGACCGCCTCATCGTGACCGGCGACCACGGCAACGACCCGACGGCCGGGCACGCCTTCCACACCCGCGAGTACGTCCCCGTGCTCATCCACCGGCCCGGCGCGGACGGCGTGGAGCTGCTGCCTGACGCGGAGAGCCTCGCGGATGTCGGCGCGACGGCCGCCGTGTCCCTGTCGCTGGCCCCGGAGAGCCTGGCCAACGGCCGGGAGCTGCGGACGGGCCGAGGGGCGGCAGCCTGACGCCTGTCTCGTTCGGCCGGTCCGGCTCCGAGCACCACCTGACCGTCGACCGCGACGAAGCTACGGTCGCGTCACGCGCCCACGGAGCTGACGCGCCCCGTCGCACCGTCGTCCATGGCCCGCCGGAGGCCCGTATGAGCCGGGATCCTGCCGCTCTGACAGAGTGCCTTCCAGAGCGGCGGTCCGGGGCTCAGTAGTGGCTGTTCATCGCGGCACGCACCTCCGTAAGGGTGCTGTCGGCGATGGCGTTGGCTCGCTCGTTGCCCTCGCGCAGAATCGCTCGGAGGTAGGCGCGGTCGTTCGCGTAGGCCTTTCGGCGCGTCCGGATGGGGGCCAGGTACTCGTTGACCGCCTCGGTCACCGTCTTCTTCAGCGCGGCGGATCCTGCGGAACCGATGTCGGAAGCGACGTGCTCGGGCGTCCGGTTCTGGCACAGGGCGGCCAGGAGCAGGAGGGAGGAGACTTCCGGACGGCCGACCGGGTCGTAAGCGATGTGGCGCTCGGAATCGGTTTTCGCTCCCTTGATCAGGCGTGCGGTCTCGTCGGCGTCGACAGCCAGGGCGATGGCGTTGCCGCGGCTCTTGCTCATCTTGCCGCCGTCCGTGCCGAGCAGGAGCGGAGCGTTCGAGAGGAGAGCCTCGGGCCGGGGGAAGACGGCGGAGCCGGCGCTGTAGCGGTCGTTGAAGCGTCGGGCGATGGTCCGGGTGAGTTCCAGATGAGGGAGTTGGTCCCGGCCGACCGGGACCAGGTTGGCCTTGCAGAAGAGGATGTCGGCGGCCTGGTGAGCGGGGTAGGTGAACATCAGGCCGCTGACGGAGGACTGCCGGGAGTGCGTGATCTCGTCCTTCACTGTGGGGTTGCGTTCGAGGTCGGCGACGGAGACCAGGCTGAGGAAGGGCAGCAGCAGCTGGTTGAGGGCGGGGACGGCGCTGTGCGTGAAGATCGTGCTGCGCGCCGGGTCCACACCGATGGCCAGGTAGTCCAGGACCAGTTCCTCGACGTGCCCGGTCAGATTGTCCGCGATGTCGCGGTCGGTCAGGACCTGGTAGTCGGCGATGATCACGTACAACTCCACGCCGAGGTTCTGCAGACGCACCCGATTGTGCAGCGTGCCGAAGTAGTGGCCCAGGTGCAGACGCCCGGTGGGCCGGTCCCCGGTCAGCACCCGGAAGCGGCCGGGATCGTTGATGATCAGCTCCTCGAGCTCCGCGCTGCGCTTCTGTGCCTGGGACAGCCCGAGTGGGTCGGCGGAAGCCGGGGACGGGGTCGTGAGAGGTGCGGTCACGGCGGTTGTGTTCATCGGTGTCTCCTGGCGGGTCGGATGTCGCCGTCGGGACGGCAAGGCCCTGAGCCAAGGGGGGACACAACAACGGGCCGTCCGTCCGAACGGCCCGTTGGCATGCGTGAGAAGTGGCCGCTCCTACGAGGAGCGCCACCAGCTCAGACATGACGAAAGATGCATGCACGTACTGTACCGGGCGCCATGGGGAAAGGGGAGAAACGATCGGCAAGAAGTCGCAGGTGCGACTCCTGGTTCTTGCGCTGGAGGCACTGATGAGCCGACGCGGCACTGGGTCGCGTCGGCCTCGACACGACTCGGACCGCCTTCGCCGGCCGGTCGCCGATCGATGGCGGCGGGCCCCCTCGACCACGTGCTCATGTGACGGGGCGGAGACACCGCCCGCAGGGCGGCGCGTGCTCATGGCGAGCACCGCCGGCATCGCACCGGCTGCCGCGCTGTCCTCAGATCGCTGCCGGGGCTTCGGCGCGAGCCGCTCGCGGCAGTGTCAGCGTTGCACCGGCGCCGGCGAGCAGCCCGACTGCCGCGAGCAGCACGCTCCAGCGCATGCCCACGAGGAACGACTCCGCACCGGCCAGCAGCGCTCCGAAGACGGCCACGGCGATCGCCCCGCCCACCTGACGGGCTGTGTTGAGCGCGGCACCGGCGGTGCCCGCACGGTCGGCCGGGACGGCGTCGAGCAGCATCGCGGTCAGTGCCGGTACCGCCAGTGCGCCGCCGAGGCCCACCGGCACCATCAGCGCCGCCACGGCCCACACCGGGGTGTGGGCGCCCACGGTGAGCAGGGACAGCAGTCCCGCTCCTCCGACGAGTTGGCCGACCGTCATCGGAACACGCGGTCCGAACCGGGCGGCGACCCGTGCGGAGGCGAGGTTCACCACCGCGACCAGCGCCGTCATCGGGATGAACATCAGTCCCGCGTGCAGAGCTGTCTGTCCGCGTACCTGCTGAAGGTAGAGGCTGAAGTCGAACACGCCGCCGTAGTACGCCGCGTTGAGCATGAAGCCCACCACCAGGGAGACCGTCACGACGTGGGTGCGGAACAACGGCAGCGGCAGCATCGGGCGGGAGCCCCGCGACTGCGCGACGAGGAAGCCCGCGGCCGCTGCCGCGGCCACCCCGAAGGAGACCACGACCCCGAGGCGGCCGAAGCCCTGAGCTCCTCCCTCGATCACTCCGTATGTCAGCCCGCCCATGGCCAGGACCGCGGTCACCTGTCCGAGCCAGTCCAGTCGCGCCGGCATCCCCCGGGACGCGGGGGCCCGGGTGAGAAGGACGCGTGCCACGACCGCGGCCGGCAGGTTGACGTAGAAGATCCACCGCCAGCCGACCGACGCGGTCAACGCCCCGCCGACCACCGGTCCGGCCGCCACGGCCACCGCGCCGCCCACCGTCCAGACCGCGATCGCGCGTGCCCGTTCGGCCTGGTCGGGGAAGCTCTGCCGGACCAGCGCCAGCGACGCCGGCATCATGACGGCCGCGGCGGCGCCCTGCACCAGTCGGGCCGCGACGAGACCCGCGAGTCCGGGCGCCAGCCCGCACGCCATGGAAGCCGTCGCGAACAGGACCAGGCCGCCGCCGAACGCCCGCTTGGCGCCGATTCGGTCGGACAGCGCGCCCGCGGAGAGCATCAGCGCGGCGAACATCAGGGTGTAGCCGTCCACCACCCACTGCAGGCCGGACATGCCGACACCGAGACCGCGCCCGATGTCGGGCAGGGCGACCGTGACGATCAGCGCGTCCAGTGAGATGAGGAAGAATCCCAACAGGGCGGCGCCCAGCGCTGCGGGTGAACCGCCCCGGGCGGTGACCGGCGCGGAGGCTGTGCCGGTGGTCATCAGCCTGCCGCCCGCGCGGGCAGCGCCTGATTGCCGTCGCCCCAGGTCGCGGTCATGACCACGGTGTCGATCAGCCACCTGTCGCCGCGGCGGGCCAGCTCCCAGCGGTAGTCGCCGCCGAGGGTCCAGAGGGACGCGCCGTGGGCAGCCGCCGTCCGGTGGGTCGCCTGGAAGGAAGCGGTGCACACCGCGCGGTCGCCGTCGAGGGTGACGAGTTGGTTGGCGATCAGGTGCTGGGTGGCGTCGTAGCCGGAGAGGGTGGCCCGCCAGGCTTCGGTGATCTGACGGGGTGTGAGGCGGGCCGGCTCCCCTCCGTTCAGGCTGGTGTAGTCGAGCACGACCGTGTCGGCGAAGAGCGTGCCCAGCTGTTCCCATTCACGGCGGTCGGCGTGCACCGCCATGCGGGTGCAGGTCTCCGCGACGGCGTACCTTGCGGTGAGCGACTGGTCGGACATGAGCATGGTGGTCAGCCTGTCTACGTGGGTCAGGGCGGGAACTGGATGGTTCACAGCGTGCGGGCGAAGTGCTCGGCGGCTGCGTCGGCGGCCAGCCGGACCTGCGGTGGCCGGTCGTAGAAGTCGAACTGGGTGCCCTGCGTCCACAGGAACTCCGACGGTCCGGCCAGGCTGGCGTGGAAGCGGCGGGCGCCGTCCGGAATCGCCGCGTCCTCGCTGTGCACGAGGAGCGTCGGCGCGGTCACGTCCCGGGCGAGCGCGACGGCGTCGTGGTCGAGCCACTCGGTCCAGGCCATCACCGCGTACCGGTTGGACCACTGCGGTATCCCGCCCCGCTCCGGATTGAGGTAGAAGTCGATGTCGAAGGGCATGGCCGCGTCCGGGTCGCTGCCGCTGACCACCGGCACATAGGTGACATCGCCGGTCTCCTCGTACCGCCGCCGTGCCTCTGCCGCCGCGGCCTTCTTCGCCGCGATACCGTCCGGCCCGCCGTAGTTCTCCTCGCAGATGCGGCGGTCGTGCAGCCACGGTGCGACCAGCGCGAGCGACCGCACCCGGGTGTCCCGCGCGGCGAAGGCACTCGCGTACATCGCACCGGCACAGACGCCGAGCACTCCGAGGGTGTCATCGGCGACGGCCGGATGGCCGGCGAGGAAGTCGGCGGCGGCGTGGAGATCGCCGGCCTTCAAGGCCGGCGACTCGTAGTCACGTGGTGTGCCCTCCGACTCGCCGTACCCGGTGAAGTCGAACGACAGCGCCGCATAGCCGCGCGTCGCCAGTTCCCCGGCGTAGCGATCGGCCATCTGCTCCTTGACGGACGTCCAGGTACCAGCGACCAGTACGCCTGCCGCGGGGGTGGTTTGGTCGGCGTCGGGCAGATGAAGATGCCCGACGAGCTTGCCCTGGGCACCTAGGAAGCTGACCTGTTCACGTATCGGCACGTGCGACTCCTCAGGAGGTGAGAGGGGGAGGCCCTCACGCTCGCAGCCGACCGCCTCGCTGAACAACGCCGAATAGGTAAGGGCACGTTGAGCAGCACTAAACCTGAGGGCCGAGGATGAGAGGGTCTGCTCTCCAGGGTCCTGGCCGAGGCGAGCCGACTGGGCCATCAGGCCTGGTCGGCGACGGTCCTCGCGAGGGCGCGCAGCCCGGCCGAACGGTTGTCCGTCCGCCACATCAGCGCGTACTCGACCGGAGCGGCATCCTCGAACGGCACATAGACGAGGCCGGCACGCGCCTGGAACGGCTCCGAGCGGAGCGGGGCGATGGTGGCGCCCTTGCCCGCCGCGACAAGAAGGAACACGCCCTGCCAGCCGCCCGCGGTCGGGCCGTGCTCGACGGGTAGTCCGAGAGGTGTACGGGAAGGGAACAGCCCGTCGCCCCACAACTGGGGCATCCCTGAGGCGGTCACCAGCGGCAGGAGGGCCAGGTCCTCCAGGGACACGGTCTCCCGCCGTGCCAGGGCGTGCGAGGCGGGCACCACGAGAGCCAGGCGTTCACGGGAGAGAACCGGCCCCACGGTGATGCAGGTCTGGTCGACGGGCGGTACCGCGACGGCCACGTCGATCTGTCGCTCCCGCAGGGCGGTCACGACGAGGTGATAGGCGACCTCGTGGGGCTCGACGGTGCAACGCGGATTCCGGGCCAGGAACGCCTCGGCGGACCGCAGGAGCAGTTCGCCGGACCACGGAGCGGTGAAACCGATCCGCAGCACCTCACCGATCCCCGCACAGGCCGCCCGCGCGTCGGCCACGGCGCGCTGCATCCGCTGATACGCCGGTGCCACATCGTCGCGGAGCTGCCGGCCGACCGGTGTCAGGCGGACATGGCGGCTGCTGCGCTCGAACAGCGCGCCGCCGATCCGCCGCTCCAGCGCCTTGATCGTCTGGCTGACCCGCCCCGGAGTGACACCCAGCCGCTCGGCCGTCCGCGCGAAGTGCAGCTCATCGGCCAGGGCGAGAAAGGTCTCGATCTCGTACCTCTCCACCCAGCCCCCTTCGTCGCCGCGGAGTATGCCGCCGCCTGCCGGATTGCCGCCGCACCGCTCTCCGAGGGAGGTTACCGGCACCCTCGGCGGCGACGTCTGCGGTCCCACACGTGGGGGCGCTGCCGTACTCCCGGGTGCTCGGTGAGCAGCTGCACCGGACAGGGCGTCGGCCGGCAAGGGTGCCATGCCCTCGTGCCGTCGCGATGGCCTCGACAGTTCGGTGAGCGCCGAACGGTTCGGCCGGTAGCGTGCCGACTCCTGCGCGGGAGGTGCCCGCGGCGGTACACGCAGCGGAGGCGATCCGATGTCCGAGCCCGACCTGAAGCAGCAACTCGCCGAGCGGTTCCGCGAGGTCAACGGCGATCACCCGATGACCGACGCCGATGATCTGTATGTCAGCGCACAGTTCCTCGCCCTGGAGGAACTGTGCGCCGCCCGTGGCCGCGATGTCGACGCGGTCCGGCGGCTGATGCTGGAACGCCGTCTGCCGCTTCCCGGGTATCTGCGCTCCGACGGTGCCGAGATGGTGCCGGTCGACCTGTTCGCTCTCGCCGACGAAGCCGGTGGCGTGGAGCCGCTGGAGGCGTGGTTCACCGCTCACTGGGCCGACCCGGTCACCGGGAAGGTGGAGTGGGACGCGTATCTCAGCGGGCAGTACGTGTGCCTGCACTCGGTGACGCCGTCCGCCATTCAGCGCAAGGAGTACCTGACGACCGCGATCGGTTCCGCCGAGCACGAGGCGGACGCGGGTTCGGCCCAGTGGCGGGAGCGGCTGCACCAACTGGTGGACGAGCTCGACACGTTGGAGCCGGCGTTCACGGCCTATGACCGTCTTCGCTTCGGCGGGCCGACGTCCCGGGACACCTGCATCGACGCCACGCGCGCCCGCTTCTCGCGCCCATGGCCCCTCGTGGGCGACCCGGAGGCCCGCTGAGTACCGGCTGGTCCAACGATGTGCGCCGTTGTCGGCTTCCCGGCGGGAGGCAGTGGCCGACCGCCGGGCCCGGCTGCTGGAGACGGCGGAAGCGGCTTTCCGTCCGTTGGCGTACCACGCACAGCCATGTGGACAGCGAGGCCCTGGAGCCCGGGTGCCGGCGGCAGCCGGCTACCGGAACGTGACGTGGGGCCTCGTCACCGACGTGCGGAAACCGCTGTGCGGTGCCTGTGCGGCTTATTCGGCAACCAGGGAACGCCACTTGTCCGCATGCGTCACAGGCGTCGCCACGATGGCGTGGAAGCGCTCTGACGTGCGGAAGGTGATCACTACTTCGCCTGGTCCCCCGAACTCCGAAGGCGTCGAGCGCGGTCGCGTCGGCCATCAGCACCCGGCCGGAGTTCCCCTCCCGAAGACCATGGCGCGGCACGGTCAGGGGCGTACGCCGGAACGCAGCGGGTGCCATGCGGGCTCGCGCGCTCACTGAGGGCGCGCGGCAGACCGCCCCAGGCGCACAGGTACGCGCCCGGCCCACCGCTTCGCGACGCTCCGTACGCGTGCAAATGCATAGCGTAATTACGCGAGGGAATGCTGATCTTGTCGAAAGCAGTCACCCGCAACGTCGCCCTCGATCCGGGGCAGCGGGGCTTCCTCTCGCGCCGACAGGCGCGACCCCGCTCCTCGGCCGATCAGCCCAACCTGAGAGGACCCCTCCCCCGTGAACGCAATCTCCCAGATCGTCGCGCACATCGTGACCGCCGATATCGACCATGCCTCGACCGGCTCGTGGATCTATCTCGGGGTGGCGGGACGTGAGTTCAGTCTCGACACCCACGGTGTCGACTTCTCGCGGGGGGCGGATGCCAACTTTCGTCTCGGCCAGGACAGCAACGTGAAGTATCCGGAGTACAACGACCCCCGCAGGCCGCCGCTGAGCACTGAGGACCTGCACCACTTCCCCGTCTACCTGCGGGTGGAATCAGCGGGCGAGAGGGCAGCCTGGTGTCTCGAATAGGCGTCCGTAACCGTCGATCCGGGCACCGGGCACCGCCGTCGCTACACGCATCCCGCCCTGTCCGGAACCGGAGGGCACCGCATCTGGCTGGACACCGGCTACGGCAAGATCCTGTATCTGCGCCCCCAGGACGAGGACGAACCACGCCGCTGACCGCGAAGCCGAAGAACCGCGCCCAGCAGTTGCGATCTCGGAACTCTTCTCTCGTCCCACGTCTTGGAGGTCCTCTGTGTCCCGCCGCCATTCCCGTACCTCAGTCAGCCACGCCCTGCGCCGCATGGTCCACGCGACGGAGGATCTCGTCGATGACGCCCTTGACCGCGCCGGGGATTTCGAGCGCGGTGTGCGCCATTCCCTGAGCGACGCCCTGGACGACGACAGGCGCCCGCGCGACCGGGACCATGACGATCACGACGACGACCACGACCACGACCACGGTCACGACCACGACCACGACGGACATGACCGCCGTCGCCGCGGCCCGGACCGCCGCCAGGCCGGCCCTCCGGATCGCGACGACGAGCTGCGGGCGCTCACCGAGCAGATCTCCCTGCTGGCCGACCAGTTGGAAAGGCACCGGGACAGCAGCCGGGACGCCCGGGCGGTGGGGACGATCCCCCCTCCGCGGGATGCCGAGGACCTCGACGCCGTCCGGGCGGACCTGGCGGCACTGGCCGCCCGTCTCGACCGGATCAGCGACGTTGCGCGCTGAGCGCAACGGCCGGCGGGGGACGGACGCCGGTCCGATGACGCATGCGGGTGGGGCAGGCAGGAGTGGTGTCGATGGGTGAGCAGCGTGCTCGACTGCTCGCACGGGTCCTGGCGCAGCTCGCCGGGGCGGAGGCGGCACACACCCTGCTGCCGCGCGGCCGCCGCGCGTCTCAGGGCGAGAGCGCGCGGGTGCGCCGGGCCCGCCGCGCCCGCGAGGCGTTGGAGAGTCTGGGGCCTTTCTACATCAAGGCGGGTCAGATGCTGGCGACCCGCCCGGACTTCGTGCCGCCCGAGATGATCGCTGAGTTCGAGAAGCTGCACGACAGCGTGTCGCCTGCGCCGTTCTCCTCCTTCGAGCCGGTACTCAAGGAGGAGCTCGGTCCGTTGTGGCACCGGAGTTTCGCGGACATCGACACCGCCTCTCCGCTGGGCACCGCTTCCCTGGCTCAGGTCTACCGGGCCGAGCTGCCGGACGGACGGGAGGTCGCCGTCAAGATCCAGCGGCCCGGCGTCCGGGAGTCCGTGCAGGCGGACATGAAGCTGATCCGGTCACTGGCGCGGTTCGGGGCGAAGCGAGCGACCCGGTTCAACGACGTGATCGATATCGAGGCCATGCTCGGTGTCGTCTTCGACGCCATGCGTCCCGAACTCGACTTCGTGAAGGAGGCGCGGAACATGACCGAGGCCGCCGAGGCGGCTCTCGGCTTCGATCACATCGCCGTGCCCGAGGTCGTCCGGGCGACCGGCCGGGTGCTCGTACAGAGTCTGGCACCCGGGGTGTCGATCCGTGACGCGGACCGGGACGCGTTCACCCTGGAGGAGCGCCGGGCGATCGGCCATGACCTGCTCGCCTTCATGTACCGCGGTTACTTCGTCGACCGGATCTTCCACGGCGATCCGCACCCGGGCAACGTCTTCGTGGAGCCCGGCCGGCCGGCGACGCTGATCGACTGGGGCATGGTCGGCCGTATCGACCGGCCCATGAGCACCAGCATCCTGCTCCTGCTGCTGAACCTGGCCATGAACGACGGTGCGGGAACAGCCCGTGCCTGGATCGACATGGGCAGTACCACCTCGTGGACGCGGGCGGCCGCCTTCGCCGGTGACATGTCCGCGCTGGTGCCACAGATCGCCACGGCGTCCCTGGAAGAGCTCAACTTCGGCGTCACGCTGACCGCGGTTCTCCAGCACTCCACCCGACGGGGCATCCGCACCAGTCCCATGGTCGCCATCCTCGGTAAGTCGTTCGCGAACATCGAGGGCTCCATCCGCCATCTGTGCCCGGAACTCTCCCTCATCGACGTCTTCTCCGAAGAGCTGATCGGTATCGTCACCGACCTGGTCAAGGAGGCCCTGTCACCGCAGCAGGCCGTGCGTACGGCACTGGAGCTGATCACGGCCGGTGCGGCAGCGCCCCAGCAGTTGCGCGGTCTCACGAGGGACCTGTCCAACCGCGACCTCAGCATGCGGATGACTCTCAACGGCTCCCGGCCGACGTCTCCCACGAGGCTGGGCCCCGGCGTGCCGGAGCTCGGTCTGTCCATGGCCGCCGCCATGTTCTGGCAGCACTGCGCCAGAGCCAGATGACGTCGTCCGCCCATGCTCCCTCCCCCCACACCAAGGAGCCCTCATGCGTCCGCAGGCCCTGGCCGCAGATGCGCTCGATCTCGCTGATCTGCGCGAGCACATCGACACCGCGCTCACCGACTTCCTGTGCAGCCCCTCGTCCCGCGTCCCCGCCCAAAGCCGGCGCCCCCACGGTGGGCACGACCTCGACCGTGCGCTCGCCTGGTACGTACTCGCGCCGGGCAAACGCATCCGGCCACTGCTCTGCCTGATCGGCTGGCATACCGTGCGCTGCGGCAGGCAGAGCGCGGGCGAGAGCACGGCCCTTCGACTGGCCGCGTCACTGGAGTTGTTCCACGCGTTCGCCCTCATCCACGACGACGTCATGGACGGGAGCGAGCGCCGCCGGGGCGCGCCCAGCGCCCACCGGGCTTTCGCCGTCCGCCATGGGGACCGGGCGGACGCGGAGGCGTTCGGCAGGAATCTGGCCGTGCTTCTGGGTGATCTCGCGCTCGTACGGTGCGACGAGATACTGCATTCCGCCGGGCTCACGGAGGGGCAGTACCGCGTGGTCCTGCCCCTCGTCGACACCATGCGCAATGAGGTGGTGCTCGGCCAGTACCTGGACCTGCGAGCCGCCGGGCCGCCCGGCGGGGACACCAGCCTCGCCCTGCGGGTCGTGCGCCTCAAGACAGCCCGGTACACAGTCGAGCGCCCGCTGCACCTGGGCGCGGTGCTCGCAGGTGCGGGCGCCGGACTGCTCGAAGCCTGCTCGGCGTACGCGCTTCCGCTGGGCGAGGCATTCCAGCTCCGCGACGATCTGCTCGGCGTCTTCGGCGACCCGGCCGTGACCGGGAAGCCGGTGGCCGAGGACCTGCGGTCGGGGAAGGCCACCGTCCTCATGGCGCTGGCGGTCCGGAGAGCGACTCGGCCACAAGCGCGGCTTCTGCGCAGATTCGTCGGGGACCCATGCCTCGATGAGGAGGGGGCGGCGGCAGTACGCCGCGTCCTGGAGGTCACGGGCGCCCGCACGACCGTCGAGCAGATGATCAGCACGCGGTACGCGGCGGCAGTCGCCGCCCTGGAGCAGGCACCGTTCCTCCCACGGGCCGCGGAGGCACTGCGTCGCATCGCCGACAGCGCGGTCACCCGGGCGGCCTGAAGCCCACCGAGGCACGGCGGCCGTTCGGCGTTCCGGCTTCCGGCGAGGCCGACACCGTACGAAGGCCGTCTCGCCCGGCACCACGTCCCGACAGCTCCGGCAGCAGCCAACATCACCGAGACGGGACCCCTGCGGCAACGCCCCCGAGGAAGGCATCCCTTGAGCAGCGACACCTTCACCACCGACGCCTTGGCCCTGCCGTTCTTCTGCCCGATCGGACCGGCCGTCCATCCGCACGCCGAAGAGGCGGAACGCCGTGCCCTCACGTGGGTCGACGCCATGGGTTTCGCCCGGTCCGAGAAGGAACGCGCCCGCACACTGGCCACCAGGAGCGCCGACTTCTACGCACGCTTCGCACCCGAGGCCGACCCCGACCGCCTCTGGCTCGCCGTCTGCTGGGTGTACTGGGGATTCGCCTTCGACGACGCCCGCTGCGACGAGGGCCCCCTCGCCTCCGACCCGTCAGGTTTCGCCCGCACGGCGGCACACACGCAGCGGGCCCTGGAGATCCCTGGGCCGCTGCGCACCGGTGACACCTTCGCCGATGCCGTGCACGACCTCGGCGAACGCTTCCGCGCCTGTGCCACCCCCGTACAGAACCGGCGCTTCCACCACGCTCATCAGGCGTGGCTCACCGGTGTCCAGTGGCAGGTCTGCAACCGTGCCACCGCGCTGATGCCCACCCTCGACGAGTACCTCACGATGCGGCTGCACGCCGCGGGCGGCGAACCCACCTACGCCATGCTCGAGATGGTCAACGGCGAGGAAGTGCCAGCCCGGGAGATGGACGATCCGGCTGTGCGCGCGCTCACCGAGATGGCCGTGTGCGTCGCGGCCCTCGACAACGACCGCCACTCCTTCGCCCGCGAGTCCTCACGCCGTCAGACCGATCAGAATCTGCTCACCGTTCTGATGGCCCACGAGGGCAGCACGCCCGAACAGGCGCTCCACCAGGGCGTCAGCCTGCGCGACAGCGTCCTGTGCCGGTTCCTCGGACTCAGCGAGAGCGTCCGGGCACATGCGAGCCGGTCACTCAACCGCTACATCGACGATCTCGCCCACGGCATCCGCGGCAACATCGACTGGGCCGCGAGAACACCCCGGTATGCCGCCGCCGACAGGGGCGGCGCCCCGCGTCCCGTAGCTCCGGCGCCCTCGCACTGGACGGACACTCCGCTGCCGGAAGGGCACGACCCTCGCGGCCTGCCCTCCATCGCCTGGTGGTGGCAGGTCCACATCTGAACGCATCCGCACCTGGATGCGCGGCGCGGCGACCGGTGCTCCCGGACGCCGGCCGCCGCGCGGCCGGTCACGTGCCGTTGACCGGCAGCCCCAGCTTCCTCACGTTGAAGGACGGCTCCATGCACACCCAACTCGTCGACGACAGGCCGGAAACACAGCAGGACGGACCGATCGCGGTCGTGGGGGCGGCGTGCCGCTTTCCCGGTGAGGTGAGATCCCTGACGTCGCTGTGGCGACTGCTGCTGGCGGGCCGGGACACCAGTCGCGAGGTTCCCGACGAGCGGTGGCGACAGTCGGAGTTGGCGGGCCTGCCCTCCCAGGTCGCCGACCGGCTGCGGTACGGGTGCTTCCTCGACGACGACGTCTATGCCTACGAGCCGGAGTTCTTCGGCATCAACGCGCAGGAGGCACCCTGGGTCGATCCGGAGCACCGGCTGCTGTCCGAGGTGGCCTGGGAAGCGATCGAGCACGCGGGCATTCCGGCCCAGCGGCTCTCCGGCACGCCGACGGGGATGTTCTTCGGGATCTATCAGAAGGACTACATGGTGCGGGTGCAGCGGCCTCTGGAGGAGGTCAACGCCTACGCGATGTACACCGGGTTCGACAGCATCGGCCCGGGCCGCGTCGGGTTCATGCTGAACCTCAGGGGACCGCAGGTTGTCCTGGAGAGTGCGTGTGCCTCCGGTCTGCTCGCGGTGCACGCCGCCTGTCAGAGCCTGCGCACGGGTGAGTCGGAGGTGGCGCTGGCCGGTGCCACGATGCTCACGCTGGGGCCGGAGGGGGTCATCGCGCCGGCGCTCTGGGGTGTCTTCTCCCCTACCGGGCACTGCCACGCCTTCGGCGCCGCCGCTGACGGCTACGTACGCGGGGAAGGGTGCGGGGTCCTCGTGCTCAAGCGGCTCTCCGACGCGGTGCGGGCCGGGGACCGGGTGCTGGCGGTGCTGCGCGGCACGGCGGTCAATCAGAACGGCCGGGGCACCCGGCTGAGTGCCCCGTCGCGGAGCGCACAGATCGATCTGTACCGGCTCGCGCTGGAGCGCTCGGGAGTCGAGCCGGGTGACGTCGGGATGATCGAGGCCCACGGGCCGGGTACCGCGGTGGGTGACCCCATCGAGTTCGCCGCGGTGGCCGAGGTCTACGGCAGGGGCCGTGACCGGTGTGCGCTGGGGTCGGTGAAGACGAACATCGGCCACACCGAACCGGTCTCGGGCGTGGCCGGGCTGCTGAAGGCCATCGCGTCCCTGCGTCACGGAGTGGTGCCCGCCAGCCTGCACTTCGGGAGCTGGAACCCGCAGATCGACGCGTCCGGCACTCGCCTGTTCGTGCCGACCGAGACGACTCCATGGCCCGTCGGTGGTGGAACCCGGCTCGCTGCGGTGTCCTCGTTCGGGATCAGCGGTACCAACGTGCACGTGGTGGTGGAGCAACCGCCCGCACCGGTCCGGCGCGCGGTCCGCCCGCGGCAGTGCCGTTCATCCGGCGCCGCCGCGGGCGAGACCGCCACGTTCCTGTTCCCGTTGTCCGCCGGTACGCCCGCGGCCCTGCGCTCGGCGGCCGGCCGGCTGGCCCGGTGGCTGATGGACGAGGGGGCCCGGACTCCGCTGGAGGACGTGGCGCACACGCTGGCCGTGCGCCGCTCACCCGCCCGGGAACGGGGCGCGGTCGTCGCCGCCGACCGGACACAGTTGGTGGACCGCCTGCGGAAGCTGTCGTCCGATGCCGTGCTGCCCGCGGGAGTCGCGACCGGCACGGCGGTGCCGGACGCCGGTCGCCGGGGCGTGGTGTGGGTCTTCTCCGGACACGGGTCCCAGTGGGCGGGCATGTGCCAGGGGCTGCTGGACCGTGATCCCGACTTCACCCGGGTCATCGACGAACTCGAACCGCTGGTGGCCGAGGAGTCCGGGTTCTCGTTGCGGCGGACGCTGCGGAGTCCTGAGGTGGTGACCGGGTTCGACCGGGTGCAGCCGGTGATCTTCGCGATCCAGCTGGGTCTCGCGGCGATGTGGCGCTCCCGCGGTGTCCAGCCGGCGGCGGTGATCGGTCACTCCATGGGCGAGGTCGCGGCCGCTGTCGCCTGCGGCGCGCTGAGCGTCCGGGACGGCGTACGGGTCATCTGCCGCCGCTCACGCCTCATCCTGCGGGCCGCCGGGCAAGGGCTGATGGCCTCGGTCGCCCTGGACCGCGAGGAGGTCGAGCGGCGGTTGTCGCGGGAGGGCGTGCGGGGGGTGACCGTCGCTGTCGTCGCCGCGCCGGGGAACACCGTGATCGGCGGGGACGCCGACCGCATCCGGCAACTGGCCGGGAGGTGGGACGCCTGCGGGGTCGGCGTCCGTGTCGTCGAGGTGGACGTGGCCTCGCACACCGCCCACATGGACCCCATCCTGCCCGACCTCGCGGAAGCGCTCGCCGGTGTGGCCGGTACGGCTCCGGAAGCGACGTTCTACAGCACCGTCACCGACGATCCGCGCGCCCGTGTCGGCTTCGACGCCCCCTACTGGTCGGACAACCTCCGCCAGGTCGTGCGCTTCGCCGACGCGGTACGCGCCGCGGCCGAAGACGGCCACCGGCTGTTCATCGAGGTGGGCCCCCACCCCGTGCTCACGCACCCGGTCCAGGCCACGCTCGCGGAGCACGGCTGCGCCGGCACGGCGGTCGTGCCCTCCCTGACCCGCGACACCGATGACCTGCTCGCGTTCCACACCCACGTCGCCGCCCTGCACTGCGCCGGCCACCCGCTGGACTGGGCCGAGCGCTACCGGGACGGGATCCTGGCGGACGTGCCCCCCACGACGTGGGAACGCACCCGGTACGTCGTGGACCCTTCCCCACTGAGGCAGTCCTCGGCATCCCACGGCAATGCTTCCTGGCACCCGCTCACCGGGCCGCACACCGTCGATCCGGACGCGGAGGGACGCCACCTGTGGCAGACACGTCTCACCGCTGCGACACTCCCCTGGCTGGATGCCCACCGTGTCGACGGCGTCGTCGTGGTACCCGGAGCCGCCTTGTGCGAGATGGCGGCAGCGGCCGCCCATGACGTGTACGACACCGGCACCGACCGGCTGGCGGTCACCGGCATCGACCTGCAGCGCCTCCTGCTGGTGTCCGACACCACGTCGGTCACCGCGACGGCCGAAGCGGCCGGCCCGGACTCCGCGCGCTGGCAGGTCGTCAGCACCACGGCCGACGGAGCACCGGTCCGGCACGCCCAAGGCTGCCTGCGCCTTGTCCCGAAGGACGAGCCCGTGCCACAGACGTGTGACCTGGAGCGTCTGCGGGCCGAGTTCGCCGACCCGGTGGACGCCGGGGAGATCTACCGCCAGATGCGCGAGGAGCGCGGCGTGCACCACGGCCCCGCCTTTCGCGGACTCCACTCCCTGCACGCGGACGGCGCACCCGTCGGCCACGCGGGCGCGCGCCTCCTGGCCCGGCTCCGGGTCCCCGACGAGGGCCGGTCCGGAGCACAGGCACTGCACTGCCACCCCGTCATCCTGGACACCTGCCTCCAGGCCGTCGCCGCAGTCGTCCTGCGCACCGGTGCCGTGCCCGAGGGAGGCATCCTGCCGCAGCGCATCGCCACACTGCGCCTGTACAGCACCCTGCCGTTGAGCGGTCACTGCCTGGTGACCCTCCGTCAGGTGGAAGATGGCCAGTACACGGCGGATTTCCGGCTGTGGGCCGACGACGGCAGCGTGGCCGCCGATGCCACGGGGGTGGAGTTCCGCCACGTCCCCGCGCAGAGCCCGCAGGAGCGCTTCTCGCAGCGCCTGCTGCGGACGGCGTGGGAGCCCTGCGAGCGCCCGGTGCCGCAGTCCGAACCCGGAAGCTGGGAACTCCTGGCGGAATCGGGACGCGCGCAGTGCGCGGAGGCCCTGGGGGACGCACTCCGGCGGCAGGGTGCCACGGTGTCCGTCCGGACGTTCGCCCCGGACGACGGCCACGGACCGTCGCCGGTGTGCGGGACGGACGGCCGGGCGCCACGCGCGGTGGTGTACCTGCCCGCATCGAGTGGGGCGGGCGACCGCTCACCGGACAGCCTGGCCCGGGCCCAGGTCGCACGGCTGGTGGAAGTGACCCGTGGTGCGGCGCGAACCGCGGGCGGCGGCGCTGCCGCACGCCTGTGGACCCTCACTCGGACCGCGCAGCGGATCGCCCCCGGGGACCGGCCGGACCTCGGACAGGCGGGTCTGCGGGGGCTGGTGCGGGTGCTGGGTTACGAGCATCCCGAACTGCGTCCGGCGGTTCTCGACGTGGACCCCGACACCCCGGTGGCCGAAGTGGCCGCCGAGCTTCTGTCCTGCCCCGACGAGCACGACGAGATCGCCTACCGGGGAGGCGTCCGGCACCTGGCGCGGCTGCGCAACTGTCCCCTGGACGAGCAGGAGCGCCGGCGCGCCACGGTCGACCGGGCGCGGGACCGGGTGGCCCTGCGTCTCACCCGGCTCGGTGACCTGGACTCCTTCGAGTTCGTCGCACAGTCCCGCCGTTCACCGGGGCACGGTGAGGTGGAGGTCCGGATCGACGCGACCAGCGTCAACTTCATCAACGTCCTGCAGGCCATGGGGGTCTACCAGCGCTTCAGCGCCGGAGAGGAAGCCCAGGACGTCTGCGCGTTCGACGGTGCCGGCGTCGTCACCGCCGTGGGGGACGGGGTCCGCGGTGTGCGAGAGGGCGACCGGGTGGCCGCCATGTTCGTGGACCGCTCCGATTCGGCCGTCATGTCCTCCTTCGCCGTGGTCCGCGCCGACTGCCTGCTGCCGCTGCCCGACGGTGTGAGCGGACCGGACGCGGCCGCCCTGCCGTGCGCCTATCTGACCGCCTGGTACGCCTTGCGGCATCTGGCGCGGCTCCGGCCGGGCGAGAAGGTGCTCATCCACTCCGCGAGCGGCGGGACCGGCCTGGCGGCGCTGAACCTCGCCCGTGCTTGCGGCGCGGAGGTCTTCGCCACCGCGGGAAGCGTGACCAAGCGGGCGTACCTGCGCGGACTTGGAGTCCAGCACGTGATGGATTCCCGTACGACGGACTTCGCCGAGCAGGTGCGGGTGCTGACCGGTGGGCGGGGCGTCGATGTCGTACTGAACTCGCTGACCGGGCCCGCGCAGTCCGCCGGGCTGGAGCTGCTGACGCACCAGGGCCGGTTCATCGAACTCGGCAAACGGGACATCTACGCCAACACCCGTCTGGGGCTGCTCCCGTTCCGGCACAACGTCACCTTCTCGGGCGTCGACATCCTGATGATGACGCAACGCCGCCCCGAACTGCTCGCCGAGGGCTACCGCGAACTGGCCGGGATGCTCGCGGACGGCGCCCTGCCGCTGCTGCCCGTCACGGAACAGCCCGTCGCCGAGGCCTCCTCTGCCTTTCACACCATGGCCCGTGCGCAGCACACCGGAAAACTGGTCCTCACCTGGCCGGCCCGGGGTACCGACATCCTTCCGGTGCTGCCCGAGGACGTCCCCGTGGTGCGGCCGGACGCGAGCTATCTGATCACGGGCGGGCTCGGTGGGCTGGGACTGCTCGTCGCCCGGTGGCTCGCCCGGCGGGGGGCCGCAGCCGTGGTCCTCAACTCCCGTACCACCCCGTCGGCGGCCGTCCGGGCCGATCTGGCCGCCATCACCGCGGATTTCGGTACCCGGATCGACGTCGTGAGCGGGGATCTGGCCGAGCCGGACGTCGCCGACCGCCTGGTCGGGGCCGCCGCGGACACCGGTCGTCCGTTGCGCGGAGTCGTGCACGCCGCTGCCGTCGTCGAGGACGCGACCGCGGACAACATCTCCCCGTCCCTCCTGGAGCGGGTCTGGCGCCCGAAGGCGACCGGCGCCTGGAAACTCCACCACGCCGTCGAGGGCCACCAACTGGACTGGTGGGTGGCCTTCTCCTCGGCCGCGTCACTGCTCGGCAACCCCGGGCAGGGTGCGTACGCAGCCGCCAACGCCTGGCTGGACGAATTCGCTTCCTGGCGCCGGGAGCAGGGTCTTCCGGCCACCTGCGTCAACTGGGGGCCGTGGGCGCAGGTCGGGCGCGGAGCCGGGATGGCGGAGCGGGGCTACGCCATGATCGCCGCCGAGGAGGGCATCGACGCCCTGGAACGCATCCTCACCCACGACCGGGAGCGCACCGCCTACACGCCCATCGACATGTGCCGTTGGCTGGACTCCTATCCCGACACCGCACGCACCGCGTTCTTCTCCCAGCTCGCCTCCCCGGCCGGGGACGGCTCACCCGGCTCCCCCAGCGCGCTGCTGGACCAGCTGAAGGAGACCGTAAGCGCCCAGCAGCGGTACCAGTTGCTGCAGGCCCATGTGGTCGAGCACATCGCCACGGTCCTGCGCCTGGAGACCAGTCGCTTCGACGCGGAGACCTCCCTGGTCTCCCTCGGACTGGACTCACTCATGGCCATCGCCCTGCGCAACCGCCTCCAGCGCGATGTGGGGCTGGACATCCCCACCACGGTGATGTGGACCCACCCGACCGCCTCCGCCCTGACCCACTACCTCATGGGCCGCCTCCACCCCGACGAGGACGACCATGAGGCGTCACCGCGCCCGGCCGCGGACGTGCCCCGCCCATCCGCACCGACCGACAGCACCCTCACCGCCCCCGTTTCCGCCCCGGACAACCGCTAGGTGCCTGCCATGACTCCTGCGCACACTTCCGCCCGCCCGCGCGCCGTATGGGACGTGATCGTGATCGGGGCGGGGCCGGCCGGTGCCACCGCCGCCCGCGTCGCCGCCCGCAGCGGCTGCACGACTCTCCTGCTGGAACGCGCCTCGATCCCTCGCTACAAGACCTGCGGCGGCGGCCTCATCGGCGCCTCCCTCGCCGCCCTGCCCCCCGACCTGCCCCT
Organism: Streptomyces sp. SID9727; assembly: GCF_010550605.1. Classification (GTDB taxonomy): domain Bacteria; phylum Actinomycetota; class Actinomycetes; order Streptomycetales; family Streptomycetaceae; genus Streptomyces. Next base: position 77,268 of record NZ_JAAGNI010000345.1, on the reverse strand, counting down.
CAACATCCGCGACACGGCCGACCGGTTCACGTTCTCCCACAACGGGCACGCCGAACACACACTCAGCTGCTCCACCCCCACCTGCGCCCTGGTCTACCGCAGCGAACTCGACGCGGCGCTGACGGAGGCCGCCGCGACCGCGGGAGCACAGGTCGACGACTGCACCGCGGTCACCTCCCTGGAGCAGGAAGGCGACACGGTCACCGTACGGACCGGGCGCGGCGACACGTTGCGGGCGCGAGCCGTCGTCGGTGCGGACGGCAGTGCCGGCAGAGTCGCCCGGTACGTCGGAGTGCGCTGCGCCCAGGTCGATCTGGCGCTCGAAGTCGAGGTCCCGGTCTCGGACGTGGCCGCGGCCCGGTGGCAGGGGCGTGCGCTCATGGAGTGGGGTCCGCTGCCGGGCTCCTTCGGATGGGTGTTCCCGAAGGGGGATGTCTGCACCGCCGGAGTGGTCGCGGCGCGCGGGAACCCCACAGCACTGCGCGCGTACAAGGAGGACTTCCTCAGCCGTCAGGGCCTGGCCGGCTCCCGCCCGCTCCACGACACCGGTCACCTGACCCGGTGCCGCCGCTCCGACTCGCCCCTGGCACGGGGCCGTGTTCTCGTAGCGGGCGACGCCGCCGCCCTCGTCGACCACTGGTCCCGCGAGGGCATCTCCTACGCACTGCGCTCGGGCGATCTCGCGGGCAGGGCCGCCGCCCGCCTCATGGACGCCCCCGAGGAGGAGGTCGACGCTGTCACCGGTGACTACGGGTGGCAGATCGCCGAAGTCCTCGGCGTCGAGATGGAGGCCAGCAGCACTTTGATGAACCTCTTCGTCCGCAACCCCCGCCTCGTGCACACCGCCTTGACCCGTCTGCCTCCCGCCTGGCGCCGCCTCGACGCCTACATCTCCGGCCGCACCAGCGTCGCCCGGATCATGGCCACTCCCCTCCTCCGCACCACCACCGCAATCGCCACCCGCCTCTCGCCGGCGATCGAAGCCATGCACCGACCGGTATGACGAGCCGGCCTGTCGGCCCCACCGGCTGCCCTGAGGCGTGCCCGCACGTGCGAAAACGGCATGGGTGACCAAGCACGGCCTCGGCGCGGCGCTGGGGTCGGGAGGACCTGGACTGGAGAACCTGCACGCCCTCATGCTCGACACCCTGGTACCGGCCTGCGCGACGCTGCTGGACGCCTGCGCCACCGAGGACGGGATGCCCCCTTGTGCCACCGCCTACAGGCTGATGCGCGCCATCGGAAACCTCCGCATCACCGGCCCCGACTACGGCCAGTCCTACGCCAAGCACATGGTCGCCCTCGTCCCTGCCGGATGCCGCGACACCGGATGACGGTCCGCCGGCCCGCGCCGCCCCGCACGCGTCCCGGCCCCCGCAGCACCGCTCCACCCCGTCCCGCGGCACCCGCGTATCCGAACCGGGCTCAGCCGTGTACCGGACGACGGGCGGTGACCAGCCAGGAGCTGCTGCGCATCCGCACCCCGTGGTCCGTCTCGTGGCGCCGCAGGGCGGCCGTCAGCACCTGTCGCGCCGCTTCCCGCGCGGGCTGGGCCACCTGGTCCAGCAGGTGGCGTACGGGGCCGGAGTCCAGCAGGAACGCCGCGGCGTCCGCGGCGTCGGCGCCCCACTTCCCCATCGCTTCGGTGCGCCGCACATGCGCTTCCTCGAACCCGCCCCCGGCAAGTAGTGCCCGGACGCGGCCGGGATCGGCGAGGGAGAACATGCCGGGCCCGTCGGCGTTCCCGAACCCCCCGAGCGGAAGGATGTCCTTGAGCGAGGCCAGCGCGGCGAGCCATTCCTGAGCCTCCGCCTCGGCCGCACAGATGAACGCCAGCCGGCCGCCGGGCCGAAGCGCGCGGCGGAGGTTGGCGAACGCGGCGACCGGGTCGCCGAAGAAGGTCATTCCGTAGCGGCTGATGACCGCATCGAACGCCCCGCCGTCCAGCGGGTGAACCTGCGCATCGCCCTGCATGAAGGCCACATTCGCGACCCCTTCGCGCACGGCGCTTTCACGGGCGCTGCCCAGCATCGGCCCCGAAAGGTCCAGGCCGAGCACCCGGCCGCGTGCGGCGCGACGGGCGGCGAGGCGGGTGGTACGGCCCGTTCCGCAGCCCACATCCAGGACCGCGTCGGCCCCGGCGATGACCGCGGCATCCAGCAGGGGCTGGTTGAACCCGTCGTTGACAGCGTCCCAGCGCTCCTGGCTGCGGGCCCACTGCGCACCCTCGTACCCGTTCCACGCCTCGGCCTGCGCGGTGTTGGCGAACTGCCCCATGGTTGACCTCCGTCCCGCCGGGCGCGACAATGCACCCCCGACCCTAGAATGGGCAAGTGCCCAAAGAGTATGGGCGAACGCCCATAGTTGCAACGGGCCGAAAGGAAGGGGCTGTTGTGTCACCTCGTGGAGTCGCGATTCCGGATCTGCGCGAGCGGCTGTTCGCGGCCGCGGAACGGGTGGTGGCCCGCGACGGCGCCGCCTCTCTGACCAGTCGGGCGGTCACCACGGAGGCGGGCTGCGCCAAGGGGGTGTTGCACACGCACTTCGCCGGCCTGGACGAGTTCGTCGCCGAGCTGGTCCTGGACCGCTTCGCCCGCAGCGCCCGCCAGGCGGAGGCGCTGCGGGCCAAGGCGGGCCGCGCCACGGTCGCGGAGAACCTCCAGGAGGTCATCCAGACGCTGATGGACTCGCTGCCGCCCGCGGTGGCGGGCCTGGCGATGACCCGCCCTGCGGCCGCGTCGCACACGCGCGACGGTCTGCAGTCCGGCGCGCCCGCGTTCGAGGCGATCCAGCATGCCGTCACCGCGTACCTTCAGGCGGAACAGCGCATCGGCCGGGTCCCTGCCCGCAGCGACGCCGCCACCATCGCGCTCGCGCTCGTCGGCACGACCCACCACCTGCTGATGACCGGCAGCCCCGGACAGACCACGGACTCCGCGGCGACCACGCGGCGGCTACTGGCCGTGCTCCTTTCCGTCTGACGCCGGTCAGTCGGTCTGCACCCCGCCGAGCGCGGGTCGGCGGGCGGTGGTGAACAGCGCCGCGGCAAGGAGGGCGGTTGCCGCTCCGAGGAGGGCTACGGCGGTGGCGAGGCCGCCCGCCGGTTTCTTGGCCGCCAGAAGGATCAGGGGGCAGAGGAACTCGCCGAGGAAGAAGGCCGCGGTCCACAGGCCCATACCGCGTCCCCGGTCCGCGAACTGCAGGAGGGACATGGCCTTGGTGACCAGCGCAGGCAGCAGCAGACCGGTACCGACGCAGTTGATGACGGCGCCGGCGATGAGGAGAGGGAGCCCGTCGGCGAGCCCCATCAGCACGAAGCCCGCGGCGCACAGGGCGAACAGAACGGGCAGGCGGTGGCGGTGATCCGGGGAGAGACGGGTGAACAGGACGGAGCCGAGGACGGTGGCGGCGCTGGCCACCGCGGTGACGGCGCCGATGGTGGCGGTGGAGTCGGTTCCCAGGTCGTCGAGGAGGTAGGCCATCTCGACGGGGACGGTGTAGAAGACAACGGCGCCGAAAACCGTGAGGAGGCAGATGCCGGCCATACGCCGGACGGGGAACGGACGTCTCGGGAGCGGTACCTCCGCCGCTCTGTCGGGCGTCGGCGGAAGGGGCGCGGGAAGGGCGCGGGCCATGAGGGGCGCGACGAGCAGTCCGACGGCGTAGAGCCAGAAGGGGGCGCGCCAGTCGGCGGCCCCGAGGGCCCCGCCGAGTACGAAGAAGACGGTGGCCGAGGCGGCCGCGCACATGGTTTGCAGGGCCAGGTAGCGGTCGCGGAGTTCACCGCTGTAGTAGTCGCCGATGAGGGTGGTGCAGGCGGTCATGATCGCCGCCTCGGCTATGCCCACGAGGACGCGGCTGATCAGGATGGCGTGGAGCGAGTCCAGCCACAGGGGGGCCGTTCCGAACAGCGCGTAGAGGGCGGTGGCGACGACGAGCAGGCGTTTGCGGCCGAGCCGGTCCACGATCATTCCGGCGAACGGGGCGAGCAGTGCGAGGGCGAGCGCGGGGACGGTGAGCACGACGGGGACCAGCGCTTCGCTTCCCGGCACGCTGTCGAAGTGGTCCTGCATGCGGGGGAGCACAGGGGCGAGGAGTACCGCGCCGAGGACGGGCAGGCAGCTGCCGGCCATGAGCACGACGGCCGGAAGCCGTCCGGCGCGGGCGGTGCCGGGGTTGGCGGGCGGCGGTGCGAGTGGGGCGGACATGGGAGCACTCCAAGGCAGCGGAGGGGCACTTCGTCAGTGACGTTGCGCCCGGGACGGAGCGATTGTGCCTCGAATATGCGTGCTACAGGGGGTACTGCCCATCTTCTGGATCATCAACGTCAGCGACGAGCAGCGATCGGCCGCGCGAACAGAGGGCGTTCGAGGCGATGCCCGCCACGAGTGCTGTTTACAGGGGCAGCTGACAACGCCTCAGTAGCGCGAGGCAACGGGCCGGTGCGGGGCCTTCGATTCTCGTCGCCCGGAAGATTCCGATGGGTTGGGGCGTTGGACACGGGCATGAAGATCAGTGAGGCTTCCACCGTCAGCGGTGTGAGTGCGCGGTCGTTGCGGCACTACGAGGACGAGGGGTTGATCGTCCCGGGGCGGCTCGGCAACGGGTTCCGCGACTACTGCCAGACCACGATCGACCGGGTGCTCGTCATCCGGTCACTGCTGGAGTCCGGGTTGCCCGTGAGGTTGGTCAGGGACGCTCTGCCCGGCCTCACCGACGGATCCGGTGCGGGCGCCCAGGTGACGCGCGCGGAGTTCCTGCACGAGGTCGGCGACTTCCGCGATCGGCTCGCCGCTCGGATCGCCGTGCTCAGCGCTCAGCAGACGGCACTCGACGCATACCTGCGCGCGGCTCGCCGGGCCGATCTCTGACCGTTCACCGGCGTCCCCTTGACCTTGCCACAAGTGGCAGGTTCCTACGGTCGATCCATGGACACCAACGAACGGAACGACACCGCCGCGCAGACCATGCGAGCCCTGGTACAGCGATCGCACCGTGGGCCGGAAGACCTTGCTCTCGCCACCGACCACCGCCGCCCCGCCCCGGGGCCCGACGAGTACCTGATCCGCGTCGGCGCCGCCGGAGTCAATTTCGCCGACGTCATGCAGGCCCGCGGCCTCTACGGAGGAGGTCCGCGGGCACCCTATGTGGCAGGGTTCGAGGCCGCCGGCGAGATCGTCGCGGTCGGCGCGGACGTCGGGGATCCGCTGCCGCTCGGCACCCACGTCGTGGGAGCGGGCCCGGGCGCCTTCGCGCAGTACATGACGATGCCGGCCGGTGGGGTCCTGCCCGTGCCATCGGGCTGGAACGATGCGCAGGCGCTCGGCCTGGTGCTGAACTGGGCCACCGCGTTGGCGGCGCTGAAGCCATTGGGCGGGATCGAGCCGGGTGAGACGGTGCTCGTGCACGCGGCGGCCGGCGGCGTCGGGCAGGCCGCCGTGCGCCTGGCCCGGCACTACGGTGCGCGGGTGATCGCCACGGCCTCGCCGGAGAAGCACGACACCGTCAAGGCGCTGGGCGCCGACGAGGTGGTGAACAGCCGCCACCCCGAGCTGGCCGAGGAGATCGTCCGCCTGACCGGTGGCGTCGATCTGGTCCTGGAATCGGTGGGGCGGGCGACGTTCGACGCCAGCCTGTCGGCCGCGAAGCCGTTCACCGGTCGTGTCGTCGTGTTCGGTGCCGCGTCCGGTGACGCCACCGTGACGACACACGGCCTGGTCTTCACCCACCAGGTCCGGATCCAGGGCCTGCACATCGGTGCTCTGGCGGTCGCGGCCCCCGCCCTCTACCGGTCCCTGCTCGTCGAGCTCGATGCCCTCATCACCCAAGGCGTCTATCCGCCCGGCACTCCCCGGGTGCGCCCCCTGGCCGAAGGAGCGAGGGCGCTTCAGCAACTCGCAGCGGGCCGGACCCGGGGCAAGCTGGCCCTCGACCCCTGGCGTTGACCGCCCCGGTGTACAGCGTCGACGGCCGATCCTTATCTTTTGGCCATGGATCATCAGGGAGAGTTTCGGCGGGCGGCGCTTGAGTTGGGCATCCCGGACGACGAGATCAGCCGATTCCGGCAGCACCTCCGACTGTCGATCGGCTTGTCCGCGGGTCGTGGTCCGGTGGTCGGGCAGCTCGGTGGGGTGCCGAGACTGCCGGTGGGTATGGAGTGGCCGTCCGCCGGGGACACACCGTTGCCCTTGCTCCTCTCCGTCGATTGTGGAGCGCTGCCGGGAGTCGACGGTTTCGGCCTGCCCGAGGACGGGACGCTGCTCTTCTTCGTGCACCAGGAGAGGGACTGTGGGGACAGTTCCGGCAGGTACGCGCGAGTCGTGTACGTACCGCCCGGCACGGAGACCTCGGTCGCGGAAGCCCCCGGCTCCGCGCATGTCCGCGAGAAGTCCGACGTGGGCGCCGGGCTCGAAGCCGAGCTGCCTCTGTGGCTCCAGGAGGGTGACGAGGACTGGCACGAGTTCTGGGAGGATCTCGACTGGGAGGACATGTCACCCTTCCAGCAGCGGTTGGCTGGGTTCATGGAACGTGATCTGCCGCACCTGGCCGAGCTCCGGGCTCTGGCACACGAACTCTGGCCGCCCCGCTCCGGCATTGCCATCGGCGGTTATGCCGATGACGAGGTGATCAACAGCATCGCGGAGCAGACCCTCGCGGGACGCGAGAAGGCAGGTGAGATACCCGCCATACCGATCGCTCAGTGGTATGCGCGTCTGGAGGAGGAGAAGCACCGGATGGCGAGCGAATGGATATCGCTCGCCGGAGAAGCGCGGGCCTACGAGGAGTACTGCACGAGTTTCGTGATCCGCCACGACGACTTGGCCGCCGCCCGGGTGGACAAGGCGCTGGCCCTCACCCGCTTCGAGGTGCCGTGACCAGGTCCGACGTGCCTTCATGACGGGTAAGCGCCGGGTGGGACCCTGCGTCGTTCCCGGTCCGGACGTCGACACGTCTGTCGCCGTCGGCCGCTCTCGCGCTCAAGGCCACTCCCCCGGCACTCGATCGCCCGCGCGAGGAGTGCCGGGGGTGACAGCGGGTACAGGAGCGCGCGGCACTGAGCCGATCGGTGCCGGTGCGAAAGAAAGGTTCTGTGATGTTGATGGCCCACCCCGCGGTGCTGCGGGACCTGATCGAGAACTACGAGGCCCTCCTGGCCGTGGGCGCCGCGGAAGCGGACAGCGCGGAGGTGCGGCAGCGCATGGACGACATCGCCTACACCCTGTGCGTGTGCACCGGCACCCGGGACATCGACGCGGCGCTGATCGCCGCCCGGCACCAGTTGCCCGGCGCCCGGCCCCTGGACGACTCCGTCCTGGCGGGCAGCTGACCCGACGGCCTGCCGCGCCGACCCGCCCTGTCACGGCTTTCGAAGGTTCTGGACCGGGCGGGGCGGCGCGGATGCGCAGCGCCCGGTGCCGTCACCGCTCCACACGGCGCCGAGCGCCCGCGCCGACGACGGCGATGCGTTCGCCGACGTCGACCGCCCCTTGCGCGGCGTCACGCACCGTCCCGCCGGCCGGCCACGGGCGGGCGGAAGCAGGCGATCACCATTTTGCCGTCGTTGCAGGGGTGGGCCTCCCAGTCGTCGGCCAAGGCGGCGACGAGGAACATGCCGCGGCCGCCCGGCCTTTCGAAGCTCGGCGGCTGCGGCGTGGGCAGTGTCGTCGAGGAGTCGTGCACGGCGACGTGCAGGCAACACTCGTCCCAGGTCATCACCAGCTGCGCGCTGCTGCCGGCGTGCACATGTGCGTTGGTGACCAGCTCCGAAACGGTGAGCAGCACGTCATCGATGACGTGCGGGGCGTCGCCCGCCCACGGCAGGGCCTCCAGGTGGCCGCGTGCCCACTCCCGCGCCACCTTGACCTCGCTGTGCAGAGGCAACGACCGCGCCCAGCCGACCGCGCGCAGTGATTCCCTCATGATGTCCCTCCAACGGTTCGACGTCTGCCTCTCACGCCTACCCCCGACCGGGGCACTGACGCGGCAGGAACCGCTACGCCGGTCACCCTCTGCCCGGGGAGTGGACGAGTACCGGGAGAACGGCGAGGCCGAGGGCGAGGATCCGGGTGGTCAGACCGGCAGTAGGCCCGGGAACTGTCCGTGTCCCCTGTCCGGTGCGGTGACCGCCAGCCACCCGTGGCCCCGTACGACCGTGTCGAACACGCCCACCAGGTCCAGGTCGACCGACAGCTTCCCGCACGCCTCACGGACGCCGCCGGTGATGTCATCGGGGTCCTCGTCGGGGTCCTCGTCCTCCTCCAGGTCGTCCTCCTCCAGGTCGTCCTCCCCCGCGTACTGCCCGACCATCCGGCCGTCCTCGGCCGCGAACCAGATGTCCGCGCCGCCCGCGTCGTCCACGAAGAAGAGCTGGGCCTTGCCGCACACGGCACTGACGCGCTCCACCGTCTCGACCATGTCGTTCCAGTCGTCGTAGCCGACGAGCTGGCGGAACTGGCCGAACACCAGCCGCCAGCCGTCGAGTTCCGGCGTCACGAAGGCACGGCTGACGCCCCGGGACGGGTCCTCCGGGACGGGGCTCGGTATCGCCTCGCACATCGCTGCCGCCACCCCTGCCTGGACCGTCACCGGGCGCGGGTCATGCAGGCCCAGCGCTTCGAAGACGCCCTCGTACGTTGTCCCCGGCACGGCCAGCCACCAGGCACTGAGCTGCGTGTCCGGCACCGCGCGGACGCTGCCCGGGAGCTTCACCCGTACCAGGCGTTCCACCAGCGCGCGGTCGCGTGCGTCGAGCGCGTCCAGACCACCGCCCTCGATCAGCAGCCCGAGCGCACCGCGCCGAACCGGCCGGGACGCCGTCCGGTCCCGGCACAGCTCCCGCAGGCGCGGCGCGAAGGCGTCCAGCATGGCGCGGGCGTACTCACCGGCCGGACCGTAGAAGTCGCCTCCCCGGCCGGCCCTCTCCACCAGGGCCCGCAGCCCGGCCTCGGAGTCCACGCGCAGCCTGAGCAGTCCCTCGAAACCACCGTCCGCCACCCAACGGTCGGGGTCGAGGGCCAGCGCCGCGTACCGCCCGGCACAGCGCTCGTCGAAGACGCGGAGCAGCCGGGCCCTGAGCCATCCGTCCAGCTCCCCGTCGCGTTCCGCCGCGAGTACGGCGTCGAAGGCAGGCGGTCCGATGCGGCTCAGCACGTCTCCGTACGCCGTGAGTCGCTGGGCCGAGTGGGGTGCGCCCAGCCCGCCCAGCAACCCTGGTAGCACACGCTCGCCCTGAGCCGCCACCTGCTCGACCGCCGCGGCCACACGTTCCGGGTCGTCGCTGTTCAGGTCGCCCGTGAGCGCCGCGATGTCGGCTTCGATCTCCATGCGGGGATCCTAATGACCGCGTACACGACTCGCCGCGCCCGTCATTCGCCCGGTGTCAGGCAGAGGGTCAGGATCTGGAACGGACGCAAGGTGAGATGGACGTCCCGGCCCTCCACGGCCGGCGCGGGCTCGTCCGTCAGTGCCCGTTCCAGCAGGTCCGTGATCTGTGCGCCGGCCAGGGGGAAGCCGGCCCTGAGCGTGGTCCGCGCGCGGCCGCCCGCGGATTCGTAGAGGCGGACGACGACGCGGCCCGAGCGGTCGTCGGCGAGTTTGACGGTCTCGATGACGACGTCGGCCGTGGTCTCGCCGGCCAGCCGGACCAGGGGTTCGACGGGCGCGCCACCGGGGACGGCGCGTTCTGGGAGGTTGAAGTGGTAGCCCTCGCGGACGGCGTCCCGCAGCCCGGCGCCGATGACCAGGCCGTAGCGCAGGCGATGTGCGCCGCGGTCGCAGTCGGGGTCCGGGAAGAGGGGGGCGCGCAGGAGCGAGAGCCGCACGGTCGTGGTGGTTCCACCGTCGGGGCGTATGTCCCGCGTGACGTCGTGGCCGTAACTGGAGTCGTTCACGAGGGCCGCGCCCCAGCCCGGTTCCTCGACGTGCAGGTAGCGGTGGGCGCAGATCTCGAAGCGTGCGCTGTCCCACGAGGTGTTGGTGTGGGTGGGGCGCCGGACATGGCCGAAGGGGATCTCGGCGCTCGACTCCGCCGCCCGCAGGTCGAGCGGGAAGGCGGCCTTGAGGATCTTCTCGCACTCCCGCCAGTCGACGTCGGTCTCGACGTCGAGGCGGCGGCTGCCTTCGCCGAGGCGCAGCACCTGGGTGATGCGGGAGGAGTTGAAGCTACGGACCACCCGGACGCCTCCGGGCACGGCGGCGACCTCGTCCGCCTCGGTCAGGTCGCGGACGGTGTTGCGGTAGAAGGAGTCGACGTCCCAGGCGTCCCACTGGTTCGGGAAGTCCTGGTGCAGTTGGAGGAGGTTCCCGACCGTGCCGGGAGCGAGTGCCTCGCGTCCGGCGGTCAGGTCGCAGGCGGAGGTGATCAGACCGCGGGCATCCACCGTGACGCGTACGAGGCCGTTGTCCAGGACGAATCCGCCGGCTCGGGCGGGGCCGGGTTCGACCGGACGCGCGGCCCGCTCGCGGCGGGCTGCCCCGAGCGCGGGGATGCCGTCCCGGGTGTGCGGGGCGGCGTTGAACACGGTTTCGCCGCCCGCCGCCTCCACGCCGGATGCCGCGAGGGTGCGTTGCGCGGAGTCGATGACCTCGCCGAGTTCCCGGGCGGTTTCGGCGTAGGCCGCCTCGGCCTCCCGGTGCACCCAGGCGATCGAGCTACCGGGCAGGATGTCGTGGAACTGGTGGAGCAGTACCGTCTTCCACACCCGGTCGAGCAGCTCGTACGGGTAGGGCAGACCGGTCCGCAGTGCCGCCGTCGCCGACCACAACTCGGCCTCCCGGAGCAGGTGTTCGCTGCGCCGGTTGCCCTGCTTGGTGGCGAGTTGGCTGGTGAGGGTGCCGCGGTGCAGTTCCAGGTACAGCTCGCCCGACCATACGGGGGCGTCGGCGTACTCCGCCTGCGCCTTCGTGAAGAACTCCGCGGGGCCCTCCACCTCGATACGGGCCGACCCCTCCAGGTTCTCCAGCCTGCGGGCGCGGGCCAGCATCTCGCGGGTGGGGCCGCCGCCTCCGTCCCCGTAGCCGAAGGGCACCAGGGAGCGGTTGGCCGGTCCCTTGTCGCGGAAGTTCCGCTCGGTGTGTCCGATGTCGGCGCCGGAGAGGTCTCCGTTGTAGCTGTCGACAGGCGGGAAATGGCTGAAGATGCGGGTTCCGTCGATGCCCTCCCACCAGAAGGTGTGGTGCGGGAAGGGGTTGGTCGCGTTCCAGGAGATCTTCTGGGTGAGGAACCACTTGATGCCGGCCAGCTTCATGAGCTGGGGAAGGGCCGCGTTGTACCCGAAGGTGTCGGGCAACCACATGTCCTCGGTCTCGACCCCGAACTCCTCCAGGTAGAAGCGCTTGCCGTGGACGAACTGGCGTACCAGGGACTCGCCGCCGGAGAGGTTGGTGTCGGGTTCGATCCAGAGGCTGCCGGTGGGGATGAACTGCCCCGTGCGCACTTTCTCCACGACGCGGGCGAACACCTCGGGCCGCTGCTCCTTGAGCCAGGCGAGCTGCTGGGCCTGGGACATGACGAAGCGGAACCCCGGGTGGTCGTCCATCAGGGCGGTGACGTTGGAGACGGTCCTGGCCGCCTTGCGGACGGTTTCCCGTACGGGCCAGAGCCAGGCGGTGTCGATGTGCGCGTGTCCCACGGCGGAGACGCGGTGCGCCCCCGCGTGCGCTGGCGAGGCGAGCGCGGGGGCGAGTGCGTCACGCGCTCGCGCCGCGGTGCCGCCGATGTCCTGGAGATCGATCGCGTCCAGTGCGCGGTCCACGGCGTGCACCAGCTGCCAGCGCCGGGTGGAGTCCTCGGGCAGCTGGTGCATCAGCCCGGACAGGACGTCCAGGTCCTGTACGAGTTCCCAGACAGTGGGGTCGAAGACGGCGAGGTCCATCCGGTTCAGGCGGTAGAGCGGTGTCTCCGGTGCGGTCTCGCCGCTCAGCCAGGAGGGGACCCCGCCGGCCGGGGTGGGGACGAAGGGGTCGCCGCCGCTTCCGGAATCGAAGATGACCGGGTTGGCCGCTGCCTCGATGTAATAGACGAACCGCTCTCCCCCCTCGGCGCGTTCGGTGATCGGCAGCCAGGCGTTGCGGGGGTTCAGCGCCTTGACCGGGCTGCCGTCGGGCCGGTACACGAGCCCTTCGGCGGAGAAGCCTGGCTGGGTGGCGCCGAAGCCGAGGTCCAGGACCGCTTCGACGCGCTGCCCGGCCCATCCGGCGGGGACGGTGCCGCTGATCCGGAACCAGGTGGTGGACCAGGCGGGGCCCCACGGTGCGCCGGTGCGGACCGGCTCGTAGGGCGCGTCGATCCCCTCGGACACGGGTACGGGCTCGCCGGGAACCTTCCACCTGGCGATGTCGAGGGGGATGCTCTCGCGGTACACGGCGGGCCTCAGGCGCAGATCGAGTACGCGGGCCACTCGGCGTTCGGTGACGATGCGGTCGTGGTGCATGGGTGCTCCGGGGGAATGTGCGGGGGCAGAAGGGCAGACCGGTGCCGTGGAAGCGGCGGTGACGTCCGGGTCAGCGCGTCCCGTAGCGGATGACGCGGGTGGGCACGACGGTTCTGCGGGCGGGGATCGGCTCGGCGGACGAGCCGTTGATCCGGTCGATGAGCATCTGGCCCGCCCGTCGGCCGATCTCGTCGGCGTCGTAGGAGACGATGGTCAGGGGCAGGCCGAGGACGTCGGCCAGGTCGAAGTCGTCGAACCCCGCGAGTGCGACGGGACGGCCGCGTCCGTGCACGGCGCGGATGGCCCCCTGGGTGAGCCGGTTGTTGGTGCAGAAGAGCGCCGTCGGCGGGTCGGGGGCGTCGAGGAGCGCGCGTGCGGCGGCCTCGGCGGTGGGTACGTCGGTGAGGCCGCGCCGCACATGGCTCTCGGACGGCTCGAGTTCGGCCGCTTCGTGGGCCGCCCAGTAACCGCGGAACCGTTCTGCGCCGGTGTACAGGGCGGGCGGGTTGCCCAGGAAGGCGATGCGGCGGTGGCCGTCCGCGATCAGTTGTCCCACGGCCTGTTCGGCGCCGCCGAAGTCGTCGACCAGAACGCAGTCGGCGTCCATTCCGGCGGGTGGCCTGGACGCCAGGACGATCGGCATGCCACGCAGCGCCGCGGGGGCGAGGTGCCGGTGGCTGCTGCCGGCCGGAACCACGATCATGCCGTCGACCTGACGCCCCGCCAGGTCCTCGACGAGGCCGCGCTCCCTGTCGACCTGCTCGGCGGTGTTGCTCAGCAGGACCCGCAGGCCGTGTTCGGACGCCACCTCCTGCACGCCGAGCGCCAGGCGGGAGTAGAACGGGTTGGCCAGGTTGGTGACGACCAGCCCGATCATCCCGCTGCCGCCCAGGCGCAGGCTGCGCGCCGTCTCGTTGCGCCGGTACCCGAGCGCTTCGACGGCTGCCAGGACGCGTTCGCGGGTACTGCCGCTGACCCGGGCGTCGTCCTTGAGCACGCGGGAGACGGTCATGGCACTGACACCGGCGCTCGCGGCCACGTCGCGCATCGTCGGGGCGCCGGTGTCGCCCGAGCGGTGCTGAGCCATGAGCGGTTCTCCTGCGGGTGCGTGGACGGGCGTATGGGTCGGTGACGCGGTCATTCTAGGTCGGCGTCCGCAGGGCGGCGGCGCCTTCGCACAGGGCCCAGTGGGCGGCACCGATCAGCGGCGCGTCCGCCGGGCGCAGCGCCGTGAGGGCCGGGGGCGCGGCTCCCGCCGCCCAGGCGTCGAAGCCCTCGCGGACGGCGGGTCCGACGAGGTCCCACGAGCCGGCCATGGATCCGCCGACGACCATCAGGTCCGGCCGGAACCGCTCGCACCAGGGCGCGAGGGCCCGTCCCAGGGCGCCGAAGCAGTGCCGGATGGTCTGCCGGGCGGGCGCCCCGCCGCTGCGGGCCGAGGCCGCGATGTCGTGCACGTCGGGGAGGGGCCCGTGGCCGGGGAGTCCGGCGGCGGTGGCGTAGAACCTCCGGATCGCGCGTCGCGAAACCACCTCCTCCAGCGGGAGTCCGTGCGCGGTGAGCCGGTGGGCACGGCCGCCGGGCGGTACGTCGGGGCCGTCGGTCACGGGCCGGCCGTCGAGCAGGAAGGAGGAGCCGACGCCGGTTCCGAGGGTGATGCACAGCACCCGGCGCCGGCTGGCGGCGGCACCCGCCCGGTACTCGCCCAGGGCGAACGCGTCGGCGTCGTTGACGAAGCTGATGCGGCGCGGGCCTCCGGGGAGCCGGACGAGAAGTCCCGCTCCCACGTCGACTCCGTGCAGCGATTCGAACTTGCCAATGCCGCGGAAGCGGCCGATCCCGGTCTCGTAGTCGAACGGGCCGGGTATCGCCACGCCCCAGTGGGCGCCCGCCGGAGCCTCGACCCGGGCACCGACGGCGGCGATCGCGTCCAGGAGCTCATCGGCCGGCGCGTCGGCCGGGACGGGCTGCCGCACGACGGCCAGGGGGGCGGTCTCCGCGGACGTGGTGTCGATGACGGAGGCCGTCACGTGGGTGCCGCCGATCTCCAGTACGGGGACGCGGCTCATGCCGGGCTCACCAGGGACTTCACCACGTGCACCGGGTCGCTTCCCATAGGGCGCAGCCGGTAGCCGCCCACGCTCGCGGGCACGGTGAGGGTTTCGGCGAAGGCCAGGTCGTGCCGGTCCCCCCGGTCGGTCTCCACGACGACGCCGCCGCCCGAGGAGACGTTGAGGATGTGGAAGCGGCCGTCGGTGTCGTCCTCGGCGGGCTCCGGCCCCTCGATCACGAAGCGGTGCACCGCGTAGAACATCTCGGGCAGCGCGCCGATGACCTCCTCGCGCCAGCCCCGGCCCTCGCGCACCGTCCTCGGCTCCTGCACGAGTTCCTTGAGGACGTCGTCGCCGCGCCGTGCGGTGTCGAGGTTGGCGAAGGCGTGGGCGGAGGAGAGGGGCCTCGGGGCGCCGGAGAGGCCCTTGCGCAGCCAGTCGTAGAAGCGCAGGGAGTAGAGGTAGGGGGTGGCGCTGATCTCGAGGACCAGGTTGCCCTCGCCGGAGGCGTGCGGGGTGCCGGCGGGGATCATGTAGAGCTGCCCGGTGTCCGCCGCGTGCGTCATCACATGGTCCTCGACGCGCAGCGGGACTCCGTCCGCCGCGGACGCCTCGACCTCCTCGCGCATGACTGTCACGTCCGTACTGTCCCGCAGCCCGAGGTAGACCTTCGCACCGGGGTCGCACGCGGTGACGTAGTACGTCTCGTGCTGGGTGTAGGGCCACCCGAAGGTCTCGCGCATGTACTGCTCCCGGGGGTGCAGGTGCAGCGAGAGGTTGCCGCCGCCGACCGTGTCGAGGTAGTCGAAGCGGATCGGGAAGGACGTGCCGAAGCGGCGGTGGACGTCCGGGCCGAGGAACGTCTCGGGGTGGAGCGTGCAGAGCAGTTGGAAGGGCAGTTCCACCTGGGCCGCCTCGTCCTGGCCGACCAGGATTCCGGCCTCGGGGGCGATCAGCTCGTAGCCGAGTGCCGTGTTGCCGTCGCGGGGCTCGAAGCCGAGTTCCCGGGCGGCCCACTGACCGCCCCACGCGGTGGAGTTGAAGAAGGGGCGACTGCGAACGGGCCCCGCGGCCAGGGTGGCCAGGGTGGCCCGTACGGACGCGCCGTCCAGCGAGGCCGGGCCGTTCTCGCCCTGGAGGTCGATCCAGCGGTCGACGCGCGGGGCCAGGCGGTCGCGGTGGCGGTCGCCGACGGGCCAGTCGGTGTAGAAGAGGCTGCGCAGCTCACCGGGGGTGCCGGGGCGCCCCAGATTGACGCCGAGGGGCAGTTCGGCGCGGGTGACGGCCTCTTCCGCGTACCGCTTGGGCAGGTCGGCCCACCACAGCAGGTCGGGCTCGCCGAGCCCGGCGCCCGGCCCGTAGACGAGCAGGACGCCGGTGTCCGGACGCGGCCGGACGGGCGGCGTCTCGAACAGGTCGTCCAGGGAGAACTCGGCGAGCGGCAGGAAGAACGCGTCGGCGTCCGCGTCGGGAACGCAGAGCCGCTGGACCGCCTCGGCCGACCAGAGGGTCCGCACGTCGCACAGCGCGACCCGTGTACCCCGCGCGCGCAGAGCGGCGGCGAGGGATCCGGCGGCCTCCTCCCAGTCGAGTGCGGCGGGGCCGTCCAGGGCGAGGACGGTGGGCGTCGTGGGCACATCGGCGACCGCGGCGGCCCAGCCGGCGACGACGGCGCCACCGGTGACGGCGTACCGCGGGTTGCGGTCATAAGGACGGGGCTGGTGCACAGAAGCTCCTGAGGAAGGGACCGGGCAAGCACGCGAATGGTATCGATAACACGCTGAAGGAACAAGGCACCTCTCGAATGCCTCCATGTAAGCCCTGTCCAGGAGCCATTTTTCGAGCCCTGGCGGAAGAACCTCTTGTTTCGGTCACATGGTGTCGTTAACATCCTCGCAACCCGAAGCGCGGAAACGCACGCCGTACACGCTTCCGGTGGCTTCTCCACCGAACACCGGAGCCAGGGACCCCCAGCGGGTCCAGAGGGAAGTGAGCCCATGAGATCAACCGGCGAGACGACAGAGCGGTCGTCTCACCCGCTCCGCCGGCGCACCGTGCTGGCCGGCCTCGGGGCCGGTGCCGCAGCCGCACTGGCGGGTGGCTGCGCGCGGGGCGACAGCACTGCGGCGAAGCCGGGGACGACGTCCCTGGCCAACGACAACGCGACCTGGGACGACGGCTACGTGGCCGCCGGACGGGAGCTGAAGAAGCTCACCGGCTATGCCCTGCGCCCCCTGTCGAACCCGAATCCGACCGCGTACACCCAGGTCACGCAGATCTCCCTGCAGACGACCAAGGCGACCGATCTGATCAAGTGGCAGTCGGGCTACAACCTGAAACAGCTCGCCCGCACGGGCAGCCTCAGTGACCTGACGCGGCTGTGGGAGGCATACGAGCGCAAGGGCTGGGTGACCAAGTCCCTTCGCGACTCGATGTCCTACCGGGGCGCCGTGTACGGGATGCCTCTCTACCAGTCGTACTACGTGCTCTTCTACAACACCCATGTGTTCGACAAGCACGGCCTGCGGGCGCCCGAGACCTGGGACGAGCTACTGCACACGGCCGAGGTGCTGAAGAAGTCCGGTGTCGTTCCGTTCGTCGCCACGCAGAGCGGCAACTGGCCCGCCTACGAGTGGTTCGAGGAGCTGATCAGCAAGGTCGACCCGGTGTTCTACGCGGATCTGATCGCGGGGCGGGCCCGGTACACCGACCCGCAGGCGCACAAGGCCATGCAGATCTGGCAGGACTTCATGAAGAAGGGCTGGATGACCCCGGCCGACTTCGATCAGAACAACGGTCCGGCCGCGCTGAAGACGGGCAAGGTCGGCATGTTCCTGCACGGCTCCTGGCAGTCGCAGGGGCTGGCCGCGGCCGGGATGAAGCCGGGCGAGGACTTCGACGCCTTCGTCCTGCCTCCCGTCGACACCTCCACCAAGCGTTCCGTGATCACCGAGGCGGGCGTGCTCGCCGTCCCGGAGAAGGCCGTGTCGCACGACGCCGCGATGGCCAACGCGGGCCACTGGCTGCACCCCTCGGTCCAGCGGGTGTGGACCGACTTCCTCCAGGACGGCTCGGCCAACCCGAAGGCGGTCACCTCCAACCCGGTGCTCGCCCGGCTCAGGAAGCGGGCCCTGGACGAGCGCTGGACCGAGCTGCCCCGCTACGGGCAGTCCGGTCCGCCCAATCTCATGCAGGGGAACACCGATGACCTGGGAGCCTTCATGACGCACGCCCTGTCGCCCGAGGCGACGCTGCGCAGCATGGCGGGCCGTGCCACCAAGGAGTGGGCCGCGTGGAACAAGGACGAGTCATGACATCCGCCCTCGACGCGCGCCGCACCCGGGCCGGCGCCTCCCCCGCTCCCGGCACCCCGCCCGCTCCCCCGGCCCGCAAGCCCTCGCGCGGGCTCAGGGACCGTTTCGCCTCGGCGGGCTTCCTCGCCCCGGCCGTCCTGCTCGTCGCCGGCCTGCTGCTCACCCCGTTCGTGATGACGCTGTACCGCGGCTTCTTCAGCGACAGCCGGGTCTCCGGCTTCACCTGGTTCACCAACTACGGGCTTTTCTTCAGCGACCCGGTGCTCGCGAAGTCCGTGGAGAACACCCTGATGTGGGTGGTCGGCACGGTGGCCCTGCCGCTCGTCCTGGGGCTCGCCATCGCCGTCATGACGAACGGTTCCGGGTGGTCCCGGGTGGCGCGGCTGCTGGTGGTCCTGCCGTACGCGATCTCCGGCTCGGCCGTGGCCGTCGTCTGGAACTTCCTCCTGACCACGGACGGAGCGGCCAACCAGGCGCTCGACGCGCTGGGGCTGGGGTCGTTCGCCCAGGGCTGGCTGCTGGAGTGGCCGGGGAACACCCTCGTCATGATCGTCGCCAACACCTGGCAGGCCACCGGGGTGGCCGTGATCCTCTTCCTGGTCGGCCTGCAGACCATCCCCCCGGAGACCCTGGAGGCCGCGTCGCTCGACGGCGCCGACGGCATCCGGAAGTTCTGGTACGTGGTCCTGCCTCAGCTGCGGACCGTGTCCGTGATCGTCGTCGGCAGCAGTCTGGTGAACGGGCTGAAGTCGTTCGACCTGATCTGGGTCCTCACCCAGGGCGGGCCGGGCCGCAGCTCCGAGACGCTCGCGGTCTCGATGTACCAGGAGACCTTCCTCGCCCTGCGCCCCGGCGCCGGAGCGGCCGTCGCCGTCGTCCTCACCGTCATCGTGCTGCTGGCCTCCTGGCTCTACCTGCGGCGCCAGCTCACTCCGAAAGGCGCCTGAGCATGTCCCTACGCCGCGTCTCCGCCGGCACCGCCGTCCGCAACACCGTTCTGGTGGTCGTCTCGCTCCTCTGGGCCGTACCGACCTGGCTGCTCCTGGTCAACGCGCTGGTGCCGGCCGCCGAATACGGCGGTGCGCCGCACTGGCTGCCGCACGGAGGATTCGGTCTGTTCGACAACATGTCCGAGGCATGGTCGCGGGCCAGGCTCGGTCCCGCGATGGGCAACAGCCTGCTCTACGCGGTGACCAGCTCGGCCGCGGCCATCGTGGTGGCCACGACCGCCGCGTTCGCCACGGTCATCATGCCGGTCAAGCGCAAGACCCTGTGGTTCTGGCTGATCTACTCGGGCACCCTGCTGCCCCTCCAGGTCTTCCTGCGACCGCTCTTCCTCGCGTACGCGAACACCGGCCTGTACGACGCGCAGATCGGGCTGTTCCTCATCTACGCGGCGGTGGCCATCCCGTTCGCGTACTTCATCATGCGCAACTTCGCCCAGACGCTGCCCACCGAGGTGATCGAGGCGGCGCGGCTCGACGGTGCCTCCTGGTGGCGGGTGTTCTGGCAGATCCACGTACCGCTGTCCCGGTCCGCGATGATCGCCGCGTTCGTCTTCCAGTTCGTCGCCGTCTGGAACGACCTGCTCTTCGGCATCACCCTGTCCACGAGCCGCAACATCCGGCCGGTGATGGCCGCACTCGCCGAACTCCAGGGCAACTACTCCAACGTGGGGCCCCCGGTCGTCCTCGGCGGAGCCCTGCTCGTCTCGCTGCCGACCGTCGTCCTCTTCTTCGCGGCGCAGCGGTTCTTCGTCAGCAGCCTCAAGCTCGGATGAGCCGTGCCGTACCCGCGTGCGGACCTCCCGCACGGACGCCCCGAGCCGATCCCCGAAAGGCATCCCGGTGAAACTCTCTGCCCGTACCGCTCTCGCCCTGGCCGCGGCACCGCTGCTCTGCGCCGCCCTGTGCCCTTCCCCCGCCCTCGCGGCCTCACACCCGGCGGCGGGCCCCTGGAAGGCCCGGGCCACGCGGACGTACGACGCGCTCCAGCATCACCTGTACCAGGGTGCGAACGACCACGGCCTCTACCAGGAGGCGACACCGCACCGCAGCGCAGACAACGCCCACTCCTACCTCTGGCCGATGCGGGAGGCGGCCGCCGCGACGGTCGACGTGGCCGGCCTTCCCGGATCGGGCAGGCGCTACACGGCGGACGCGGCGGAGCGCTTCACCACTCTGGAGCTGTACTTCGAACCGCGCGACGGCCGGCCCGGCTACGACTCGTACCTCCCGGCTCCGCTCGGGCAGGGCGGTGACGTCTTCTACGACGACAACTCCGTCGTCGGGCTGACCCTGCTGGACCAGTACGAGGCCACGGGCGACGCCGTCTACCTGCGCCGGGCCGAGCGGACCTTCGACATCGTGAGCCGCGGCTGGGACGACGACCCGGCCAGGGAATGCCCCGGCGGGATGCACTGGGTCGACTCGCCGGCCAACGACATGCGCGCCGCCAACGTCACGGGCCTGGCCGCGGAGCTGGCCGCCCGGCTCCACCAGGAGACCCACGAGAGCCGCTACCTGACGAGCGCGCAGCGGTGGTACGAGTGGAACTGGTCGTGTCTGCGCCAGTCCCCCGGGCTGTACCGCAACAGCCTCGGCGACGACGGCTCCGTCAACTCCACCCTGTGGACGTACAACTCGGGGGCCATGGTCGGTACCGCGGCCACGCTCTACAAGACCACCGGGGACCGCTCGTATCTCCAGCGCGCCGTGGAGGACGCCGAGGGGTCGCTCGCGTACTGGAAGCAGGGCGAGCGCCTGCACGACCAGCCGGCGGTCTTCAACGCGATCTACTTCGACAACCTCCGCGTTCTGGACGGGATCCGTCACGACCCGGCCTACCGGCAGACCGAGAGCGCCTACGCGGAACGCGTGTGGAAGGAGAACCGCGATCCGTCCACCGGTCTCTTCCGCTTCCAGCCCTCGGGCGGCGGCGACTACGACCCGTCCGCCTCCGCCGAGACCCTTGAGCAGTCCGCGATGGTCCAGATCTTCGCGGGCCTCGCCACCGACGCCCCCTGACCCGCACCTCCCCGCCCGCCCCACGCACCGAACCGGCACCCTGCCAGAGCGGAGAACCCTCTCCATGCCCCGCCCCCATCTGTCCCGCCCCTCCTGGTGGGACTCCGACATCGCCCGCGACATCCTGCGCGACCGCGGCGTGAGCGCCACCGGTGTCCTCGGCGGACACCCCGTCCGGCTCTCCTGCGAACCTCTGCTGCGCCGGGACGGCGACGGCGGGCTCCTCCAGTCCGTGCGGATCCGGGCCGGCCGCCCCGTCGGCCGGGCCGTGGTCACCACCCTGTCCGGCACCTCCGTCCGCAGCGAGCTGATACCCGGGCCGGCCGGTGAGATCCGCCTGCTGGTCCCCGAGGTGGACGCTCCGCTGCCGGTGCTGGTCGAGCTGCCGGACCTTGCTCCGGGTGAGCGGGTCGAGGTGCTGCTGACCCCGCAGCGGCACTGGACGCTGCACCTGGTTCAGCACGCCCATCTCGACATCGGTTACACCGATCCTCAGGGCACTGTGCTCGCCGAGGGCCGCAAGTACCTCGACTCCCTGCTCGAACTGTGCCGTTCGACGGACGACCGGCCCGACGCGTCGAAGTTCCGCTGGGCCGTCGAGGGGTTCTTCAGCTTCGAGAACTGGTCGGCGAACCGTCCGCCGGAGCAGGTCGCACAGTTCCTGGAGCGGGTGCGCCAGGGGCGCATCGAGCTGACCGCGATGCCCTTCAACCTGCACACGGAAACCTGCTCGACGGACGAACTGCACGAGTTGCTGCGCCCGGTACGGGAGCTGCGCGCCCGGCACGGCATCGACGTCACCACGGCGATGCAGACGGATGTCCCCGGTCAGGTCGTGGGCCTGCCCGACGTCCTCGCCGACAGCGGCATCCGCTATCTCTCCGTCGCCCACAACTGGGCGGGCCGCGCGGTGCCGCACCACACCGGCGGCGGGTCGCTGCCCCGGCTGTTCCGGTGGCGCGCGCCGGGCGGACGCAGCGTCCTGGTGTGGCGCACCGACACCCCGCACGGGCTGGCGTACATGGAGGGCTCGATCCTCGGGTTCGACGAGTCCTACGACCGGGTGGACGATCTCCTGCCGCACTACCTCTCGGCGCTGGCGACCCGTCAGTACCCGCACGAGGGCCGTGGCATTCCGGGCTTCCCTGTCCTGGACGAGGAGTTCAAGGGCGATCCGTACCCGTGGGACGTACTGCATCTGCGGGTGCTGGGCAAGTTCGCGGACAACGGGCCGCCGCGCCGGATCATCGCCGACACCGTGCGCCGGTGGAACGAGGAGTGGGCCTTCCCCGTTCTGCGGACTTCACGCAACGAGGACTTCTTCGTGGACGCGGAGGACCGTTACGGGGACCGGCTGGAGACCTTCGAGGGGGACTGGAGCGACTGGTGGGTGGACGGCGTGGGCGCCGGCGCGGTCCCCCTGGCCGCGACCCGCGACGGTCAGGCGGCGCTGGCGGATGCCCAGACGGTCGCGGGACACGCCGAGATCCTGGGCGCGGCCGGTGCGGGCACCACGGCCTCGGCCCCCGACGTGTACCGGGCGGCCTCCCTGTTCAACGAGCACACCTGGGGCGGTGGCGATCCCTGGACCCACGGCGACCACGGGCACGCGTCCGGCGAGCGCCAGTGGCACTGGAAGTACGCCCAGGCACTGCGCGCCCACGACGACGCGAAGACGCTGCTGGACGGCGCGGGCGCGGCCCTCGGCGGCCGGCTCTCCCCGCGCGAGGGGGCGCTCGCCGGTTTCTACGTGGCCAATACGTGCGGCTGGCCGCGGTCGGAGACGGTCCGGCTGTTCCTTCCCGAGAGCACGGTCGCGCTGGAGGACCCGGTCCGGGTGCTCGACGCGCGCGACGGTTCGGTGCTGGAGCACACCGAGGAGGCCCAGGCCAACGAGCTGCACCGGGCGGCCGGCCGCTTCCTGTTGTTCCGGCTCGCGGAGGTGCCGGCGCACGGTGCGGTACGGGTGGACGTCGTCGCGGACGCCCGGGAGGAGGCGCCGTCCGCCGAAGGCGGGCACGCCGGCGATCCGGCGGTCCTGGAGAACGAGTTCCTGCGGGTGAGCGTGGACCTGCGCGCGGCCTGGATCGGCTCGGTCGTCGACAAGCGCACCGGCCGGGAGCTGGTGCGGCAGGACGCGACGGTGGGGCTCAACGGCTACCTGTACGACGAGTACGCGACGGCGGGCGGCTTCAACCACCAGTCGAGCAAGACCACGGCGGACGATTCGATGCACCTCCTCGCCTCCCGGACGGCGGCGCCTCCGGCCGCGCTGGTGGACCGTTTCCGCGACGCCACGGGTGAGACGCTGGTCTACGAGTGCGCTCCGGCCGGCACCGAGCGGCTGCGGGTGCGCGTCCACCTGCCGCACGGACAGGCCCGGATCGATCTGGAGAACCGGATCGTGAAGCCCGCGACGCTCACCAAGGAGAGCGCGTTCTTCGCGTTCCCCTTCGCGATGCACCGGCCGGCCGTCCGCATGGAGGCGACCGGCGGTATGACGGGCACCGGCCTGCCGGTCGTGCCGGGGTCCGCGCAGCACATGCGCGCGGTACGCCGCTGGGTGAGCTTCGAGGAGGACGCGGTGGTGGCGGCCGTGTCCACGCAGGACGCGCCGCTCGTCCAGGTGGGCGGCATCGCCGTCCCGTACGCGCCCTATCCGCAGTCGCTCGCCCAGGACGAGCCCGGCACGCTCTTCTCCTGGGTCCACAACAACATCTGGGACACCAACTTCCCCTCCGAGCAGGCGTTCGACCACGTGTTCCGCTACAGCGTGGGCTTCGGACAGGCCCCGCACACCAGCGGGCCCGTTCTGGGCATGCACACCGCTGCCGCGGGCAGCCGTCCGCTGCTCGCCGTCCGCGCGCTGGGCGAGGAGAGCGCGGCCCCGGAGGCGTCGTACGCGTTGCTGACGGTCGGCGACCGGCGCGTGCGCGTCTTGGGGCTCACCGTGCCGGCGCCCGGTCGGGTACTCGTGCGGCTCCAGTCCTTCGCCGAGGAGCCGGTCGCCTGCCGGATCACCCCCGGCTTCCCGGTCGCGGAGGCCCGCGCGGCCGACTACCTCGGCGCCGCCGGTGACCTGCTGAGGCCGGACGCCGAGGGCGTCCTGACCGTCGACGTACCCGTGCTGGGCACGAGCGCGGTGCTGTTGCGGCTCTAGACCGCCCGTTCGGCCCCGGAATCCCTAAGGGGCTCCGGGGCTCCGGGGGCACCTCGATGTCGGGGACCGCACCGGGGTCGCCTGCCGCGGGACGTCGCTCAGTGCGCGGCGAGCAGCTCTCCGTACCAGGCGAGCGTGGCGTCGATCGTGGCCGGCATCGGGTTCGGGACGAGACCGTACGCCTTCTCGATGGCCCTCGAGTCGAGGATCTGTGCCTCCGTGTGCTGGTAGAACATCTCGGCGTACTCCGCCATGAACACCTCGTCGAACGGACCGAACGGGCGCGGCTCGGTGACGACGGTGAGGTTCAGGGGGCGGCCGACGCGCTCCCCCACCAGGTCCATGATCTGGCGGCTGGTGAGCGCGGGCGCCGTGGGCAGGTGCCAGACGCGGCCGTCCCCGTCCGGGTTCTCGCCGAGCGTCGCCAGGCCCGCCGCCACGTCCCCGATGTACGTGTAGCTGTGCGGCAGGTCGATGTCGCCGAGCACCGGGACCTCTCCCCCGGTCAGCGCGGCCGGGAACACCGCACCGCCGAGCGTGGAATTGAGGACGCCGGGTCCGACGAAGTCGGCCGACCGGCCCAGCACGACGCGCAGCCGGCCCTCGTCGTGGGCGGCCAGGTAGCGGGTGTCGAGCTCCGCGCGCATGCGGCCCTTGCGGGAGGTCGCGTTCCAGGGGGTGTCCTCGGTCATCACCGCCCCGTGTGTTTCGCCGTACGGGTACAGCGTGTCGAGGACGACGAGCCGCGCGCCGGCCGCCTCGGCCGCCGCCAGGACGGACCGCTGAATGCGCGGCATGACCTCGACCTGGAGGTGATAGCCGACGTTCAGGCAGTGGTAGGCGACCGCCGCCCCGTCCAGCGCGGCCCGCGCTCCTTCCGCCGTCGACACGTCGGCGGCGAACCGCTGGACTCCGCCCGGCGCGTCGCCGCCGCCGCTCCGGTCCACCAGGCGGACCCGGTGGCCCCTGCGGGCCAGCTCCGCCGCGAGCGCGGTGCCGGCCGGTCCGGCGCCGAGGACTGCGTGGAGGTCGTGTGCTGCGGCCATGAGGACTCCCGGGATCGAAGTGACTGCCAATCGCGTTCGTTATGGACTGTAACTCTTGCAATGAGGCGTCGCAACAACTCTTGTTAGACTCCATAACAGGAGTGAGCTTGCCTAGCGAAAGGGCCGGGAATGGCGGAGACGCAGCAGGGGCCCCGGGCCAGGTACCGGGAGCAGACCCGGGCGGAGATCAAGGAAGTGGCGCTGCGCCAGCTCGCCGACGGGGGTGCGGGGGCGCTCGCGCTGACCCGGATCGCCAAGGCACTGGGCCTCTCGGGCCCCGCTCTCTATCGCTACTTCGCCAACCGCGACGACCTGCTGAGCGCCCTGATCAGGGACGCGTACGACGACGCCGCCACCGCGATCGGCGAGGCGGCTGCAACGGCGCGCGACCGCAGCCCGCGTGAGCGGCTGCACGTGCTGGCCTCGGCCTACCGCGCCTGGGCGATCTCCGAGCCGCACCGCTATCTGCTGATCCAGGGCTCCCCGGTGCCCGGATATGTGGCCCCCGACGACACCCTGGAGCGCGCGCGTGCCGCACTCGGGCCGTTCCTGCCGGTCTTCGCGGGCGGTTCCCCCGGGGCCCGTGCGGCCTCGATGGTGGACCGGATGGCGGCGTGGCTGGAGGCGGACGCAGGCGTGGGGTCCTGGGTGGCGCGGTACGCGCCCGACGCCGCGGGGGACGCCCGGGCCTCGGCCGGTGCGCTGGCCGGGGCGGTGCTGGCCTGGGCGCAGTTGCACGGAGCGGTGGGCTTGGAGGTGGCGGGGCAGTTCGCCGGCATGGGCCACGACGGGGAGACCCTGCTCGCGGCCCAGAGCGGCATGCTGGCGGACGCCTTCGGCCTGGAGTAGGCGGTCGGCGCCCGGGGTCGGACCCGGTCAGCGGCTAGGTGTATCGATCACGAGCGGGACCCGCCCTCGGGTCCCGCTCGCCCGCCTGTCCGCCTCATTAATCAGTGGCGACCGGGCCCCGTGCCCAGGGTCTTCAGGAGCGCCTGCGCCATGACCTCCTCGCCCTTCGCGTTGGGGTGGGCCGGAGCGGCGGGCGCAGCGGGGCGCAGCGGCTCGATCCACCGGTCGGCGGGTGCCTTGCACATGTCGTGGCCCACAGTCGGTCCGTACGTGTCCACGTAGTCGGCCCGGTTCAGCAGTGCGACCGCGCGGAGCATCAGGTTGAGGCGCTTCTCCGTGTCCCGCAGGTACGGGAAGTCCTTCGCGGCGAACGGGACATCGGGGTAGCAGCCGGTGCCGTCGTCGGGAAGGAGGTCCGGGTAGCCGACGACGACCACGCGCGCGTGAGGGGCCCTCTTGCGCACCTCCCTCAGTACGCGGGCGACCTTGGGCGCTGTCCGGAGGATCTTCAGCGTCAACTGGTCGTAGCCCGCGGCACCGTAGTACCGCTGGCAGGGGTTGCCGGCGAGGTCCTTGGCGCTGAGGCCGGCGCAGGTGCCGATGATGGAGCCGAAACCGACGTCGTTGCCGCCGATCTGCAGGGTCACGAGATCCGTGTCGCGCTTCACCGCGTCCAGTTGAGGTCCGTTGGTGCCCTGCGCCTGCCACATCTCGGCGGTCGTCGCACCGCCGCAGCTCACGTCGGTGAACGAGGTGACCTGGCGCTCGCGCGCGGTGATCGACGGATAGTTGTGGTCGGAGCGGGCACAGTTCGCGTCCACCTGCGTGGGTATCAGAGGGCCGGACGTGTAGGAGTCGCCCAGCGCCACATAGGTGGAGCGGGGTGTCCCGTGCGCATCCCTCGGCGCGGCCGAGGCCGTGCCGGTGAGGCCGACGGTGAGCGCGCAGCTGCTCAGCGCGGCCAGCGTGACGGCGGTGCGCCGCTTGGATACGGCCTTGCCCCGACGCGTCCGGTACATCATCATGCCCTCCCCAGAGATCCCGGTGATCCGCGGTCGGGCAGCGGTGACCAGCGCGCACGAAGCGCCAGACGGCACCCGGCCGCTCGGCGACTCGTGCCCGGCGGACCCAACCCCGCCTGTATACCCGCCAGTAGGCCGTGAGACCAGTGATCGGACGAACTCCGCGGGGTGAGGGGGCCTGCGTCGATGTCGCCGGTTCCTGCCCTGCGTCGCGTACCCGGCGGCCGGCTACAGGACGCTGATCATGGTCGCATCGCCGTGCTCGCCGTGAGGCACCGCGACGTGTGACGGGGCCTCGGGACGTGGACGTGCTTGCGGGCGGACGGCGGGGGCCGGCGCTGAGACAGGGATCCGCGATCCCTGGACAACCGCGGCCTTCATCCGGGTCCCGGGGCGCGCGACCGTTGAGGGGCAGGCGGCGGACCGGCCGGTTCGCCCGCACCCGGATCCGAAGGAAGCCACCATGTCCCGCATCGCCCTGATCACCGGCGCCAACCGCGGCCTCGGCCGCAGCACGGCCCTGCACCTCGCCGAGGCCGGTACCGACCTGATCCTGACCTACCGCTCGCACTCCGACGAGGCCGAGGCCGTCGTCGAGGCGGCCAGGAAGCTGGGCCGTACGGCGGTCGCCCTGCGGCTGGACACCGGGGACACGGCCCGGATCCCCGCCTTCACCGCACAGGTGCGTGACGCCCTGGCCCGGGAGTGGGGCCGCGACGACCTCGACGTCCTCGTCAACAACGCCGGACACGGAGTGCACGCGCCGTTCGAGGAGACCACCGAGGAGCAGTTCGACGGACTGATGGACGTCCACGTCAAGGGCGTCTTCTTCCTCACCCAGGCCCTGCTTCCCCTGATCAAGGACGGTGGCCGCATCCTCAACGTCTCCACCGGCCTGACCCGCTTCATCGCCGCACCGACCACCGCGTACGCCGCGGCCAAGGGTGCCGTGGAGGTCCTCACCCGCTACCTCGCCAAGGAGCTGGGCCCGCGCGGCATCGCGGTCAACGCCCTCGCACCGGGTGCCACCGGCACCGACTTCGGCGGTGGCGGGGTCCGCGACGACGAGGGAATGCGCTCCGTGCTGAGCGGTCTCACCGCGATGGGCCGCCCCGGCGAGCCCGACGACATCGGCGCCGCCGCCGCCGCGCTGCTCACCGAAGGCACCTCCTGGATCACCGGGCAGCGCATCGAGGCATCGGGCGGCATGATGCTCTGAAGGCCCCGGGCCGACCCGCGCCTTACCGCCACCGCGCCCCGGATGTCAGGCACCGGGGCCCCGAGGGAGACTGGAACCGTGGACCGAGCACAACTCGCGGACTTCCTGCGCACCCGGCGCGAAGCTCTGCAACCGGAGGACGTGGGCCTGCCCCGCGGACCGCGCCGCCGCACCCGCGGCCTGCGCAGGGAGGAGGCGGCGGCGCTGAGCGGCATGTCGACCGACTACTACAGCCGACTGGAGCAGCAGCGCGGCCCGCAGCCCTCGGAGCCGATGCTCGCGGCCATCGCCCGCGGCCTGCGGCTCTCGCTCGCCGAACGCGACCACCTGTTCCGCATCGCCGGCCACAACACGCCCTC
Organism: Streptomyces sp. SID9727; assembly: GCF_010550605.1. Taxonomy (GTDB): domain Bacteria; phylum Actinomycetota; class Actinomycetes; order Streptomycetales; family Streptomycetaceae; genus Streptomyces. The sequence goes on along the minus strand of NZ_JAAGNI010000345.1, from coordinate 48,791 downwards.
CCGCCCCGGCAGCCTGCGCTCCGACCACATCACGCCCGGTCTGATGCGCATCCTCGGGCGGCTGGACGACACCCCGGCGCAGGTCATCAACGATGTGGCGGAGACCCTGGCCCAGACACCGATGGCCACCGCGCTCCTCGGCGACCAGACCCGGTTCACCGGACCCGAACGCAGCCTCACCTACCGCTGGTTCACCGACCCCGCGGCCCGGCTGCTGTACCCGGAGGAGGACCACCCGCTCCACAGCCGCTTCTTCACCTCCGGCCTGCGAGCCGCGTACTCACGCCAGGGTGCGGGCGGGCGCGCCGAGCACCTGCGCGATCTCCTGCTCGCACGCAGTCCGGAGTTCTCGGCCCTGTGGAGCGCCCACGAGATCGATGTCCCGCGTGTGGACCCCAAGCTCGTACGCCACCCCGAGCTGGGCCTCCTCACCCTCCAGTGCCAGGTCCTGCTGGACCCGGAGCAGAACCAGGCGCTGCTCGTGTACACCGCCACCCCCGGCTCGGCGGACGACGAGAAGCTGCGCCTGCTGCCGGTGCTGGGCACGCGGTCCGCGGGCACCTGACAGCCCCGCCGCACGCGGTCGTCCTGCGAAACGGTGACGACGACGTCGGTGACGTGATGGGCTCTGGAGGACCGTCGCCGGGTGGGTGTCAGTACACCGCTCGCTTCATGCCTGTTTGCCGAAACGGCAACGCTGATCGCGCCGAACGGCCGGGTCGTCGCATGATCGTGGGGAGCCCCACCGGCCACCCCGAGAACCGAGGAGAAGTGCCCCCATGCGATCCCGACCGACCGCCGCACTCCGCCATCGCACCGTTCAGGGCCCAGCCGGGCGCCTGCACCTGGTGGAGCAGGGCACCGGCCCCTTGGTCCTCCTCCTCCACGGCTTCCCCGAGTCCTGGTACTCCTGGCGCCACCAGTTCCCGGCTCTCGCCTCGGCCGGCTACCGCGCGGCGGCGATCGACGTACGCGGTTACGGCCGCTCCTCCAAACCCGCTGCCGTCGACGCCTACCGCATGCTCGACCTGGTGGAGGACAACGTCGCCGTCGTACGCGCTCTCGGCGAGGAGAACGCGGTGGTCATCGGTCATGACTGGGGCTCCAACATCGCCGCCACCTCCGCTCTGCTCCACCCTGACGTGTTCCGCGCGGTCGGCCTGCTCAGCGTCCCGTACGCACCGCCCGGCGGCCCCCGCCCCACCGACGTCTTCAGCCGGATAGGCGGTCCTGAACAGGAGTTCTACGTCTCCTACTTCCAGGAACCCGGCCGCGCCGAGTCGGAGATCGAACCCGACGTCCGGGGCTGGCTCGCCGGCTTCTACGCGGCCCTGTCCGCCGACACCATGCCCGCGGGGAACGAGTCCGACCCGCACTTCCTCGCCCACGGCGGCCGACTGCGCGACCGTTTCCCCGCCGCACGGCGCCCGGCGTGGCTGAGCGAGGAAGACCTCGACGTCTACGCCTCGGAGTTCGAACGCACCGGCCTGACCGGCGCCCTGAACCGCTACCGCAACATGGACCGCGACTGGCAGGACCTCGCCCCCCACCGGGGAGCCCCCATCGAACAGCCCTCCCTGTTCATCGGCGGCACCCTGGACGCCTCCACCACCTGGATGTCCGACGCGATCGACGCCTACCCCGCCACACTCCCCGGACTGTCGGCCTCCCACCTCCTGGAAGGCTGCGGCCACTGGGTCCAGCAGGAACGCCCCGACGAGGTCAACGACCTGCTCACCGAGTGGCTCGCCACACTGCGGGGCTGAGACCACACCGGCTTCGGCCCCCATGAACCGGGCCGCGAGATCACCGCGCCGACCGCCGCGACACGTCGGCACTCAGATCGGCCCGCACCAGATCGTGGTCCGACCACGGGGTGGGATGCACCCGTTGCTCCAGCGGGCCGAAGCCACGAAGGAAGATGTAGTCGAACTTGCTGCGCCAGTCGGTGGTCGGCTCGCACGGACCCGCGCCGGAGGGACCGCACGCGGCGTCCGCGTCCCTGGCCATGCGCCACATCACGGTGAGTTCAGAGGCGTCCGGCACCGCGTTGAAGTCACCCAGAACGATCGCGCGGTCGTACCGGACGACCGCCTTGGCCAGTACGCCGGCTTGCTCCGCACGGACCGCCTGCTGCCTGCGCTGCGCCAAGTGGGTGTTGAACACCCGGACGCGCCGGCCGTCGACGAGAGTCGTGACGGCCATGTACCCACGGTCCTCGGAACCGCCGTGGGGATACTCCACGTTGACATGGTCAGTCATCGGAGCGGCCGACAGGATGGCCTGGCCGAACCCTCCGGGGCTCCACGGGACTCCCCCGCATCGGCTCCAACTGGGCAGCACCGATCCGTACTCGACGTGGTACACCCGTCCGTACCGGTACCGCAGATAGTCCCGGATCCGCTGGACATCACCGACGCACGCTTCTTGCAGGCCGATGACCTGGGGCGCGTACGTGGCGATCTCCGCCGCCCTGCCGCCGTTCTGCCCGCTGCCCTTGCAGGGGTTGCAGATGTTCCAGGTCATGACACGGTTCGGCACGACCTCCCTGGGAGCGCCGGCCGGCAGCGGCCCGGCCGTGTAGGCGCCGTTCGACACGCTGGGGCCTGCGAGCAGCAGGCACGCCATGACCAGCGTGCCCGCCAACCACCGCGCGCCTGTTCCGGCCACCTTCGGCTCCTGGAAGTAGATTCGCCACACCCGCATGAGGGGTCTCCCCGCACGAGCTTATGCGGCACGAAACGCCTGAGCTGCTGGCGGCATCACACCGAAGGAAGCCCGGGCACAAGGCAGCACCCGGTCGTGCTCCGGCTCCGGTCGAGCGTTCCGGCTCTGGCACAATCGCCGCATGACCGTCCAGCCCGACGCCACCGCCGCATCCCACCGGCCCCTTTCCGAGCCGGTGCGCCTCGACCTGGCTGATGCCGACACCCTTCGGCAGCTGTGGAACCTCCAGCGGGCCTCCTACGCGGTCGAAGCACGGCTCATCGGATTCGACGGCCTGCCACCCCTGCTCGAATCCCTTGATCAGCTGCGCGCATGCGACGAGTCCTTCCTCGGGATCCGCGAGGAGTCGGTACTGATCGGAGCAGTCGGCTGGACCCGCCTGCCGAACGGTGCTCTGGACATCTGCCGCCTGGTGGTCCATCCCGACGCACATCGCCGCGGCGTCGCAACCGTGCTTCTCGACGCCCTGGACTCGATCGAGCCCGCGCACCTGGCCATCGTCGCCACCGGCGCTGCGAACCTGCCCGCGCTCGCGCTCTATCGCCGGCGCGGCTTCGTGCCCGTCGGTGAGCGCCGGGTCGCACCCGGCCTCACCATCACGGAACTGGAACGACGCGGCTCTGTTCAGGAGTCCGGCATCAAGCACCGCTAGGGCCTGGCCCCGGACCAGGTCCCGTCTCGTCCCATCTCGTCGTCTCGTCTCGTACGCGAGGATCATCGTCGATCCGTCCCTTCCCCGGGTCCCGCGACCCGCGAAGGCGGTCGGGGGCAGCCGAGAACGCACTGGTCGGGCGTCCTCACGCAGGACATGATGCGGCCATGCGTTTCGCCCAGGATGACCGGGAGCTGCTCGCTCTCGTCCGCCGCTATGTCACGCCCGACCGGCGCTACCTCAAGCTCGGGGGCGCGGCCCTGGGCATGGCCGCGCCTGCTCGCGCCAAGTTCACGCGGAGACTCGGCAAGGCCGCCGGCGTCATCACGCCTCGCGAGCTGACCGTCCTGCTCGAAGGCGGGTGGCGCGAGCGCAAGACCGCAGCGTGGCTCATCGCCGTCGCACGCAGAACCGAGTTCCGCGAACGCCTCGGCGAACTGCTGCTCGCCAGCGAGGTCTGCTACGCGGGCACGGCCTACTGCGTCACCCTCGCCACCTTCGGTACCCGTGCCGACGCAGACCTGATCGCTGCCTACCTCGACCGCTATCTGCGGCGGCCCGATCTCTTCTACGACCAGTCAGCCGCCATGGGTGCGCTCCTGCACCTGGATGCCGAGCTCCGCACCCATCAAGCAGCCCGCGTACTCGCCCCGGGCGGCCTCTGGCAGCAGTGGATCGACGGGCCACCGCGCAAGGAACACCACGGGACGCCGGACAGCCACCATGAAGCCATCAGCCGACTCTGTGACTTCGTCGATGAGGCCACCGAGCACTGCACGGCAAGGAGGCGATGACACAGCCCCCTCCGGTCAGCAGACTGCCTTGCGCTGGGTACGGGCGAACGCGGCGCGGTTCGGCGGGGACCCCGGCTCCGTCACCCCGTTCGGTGAGTCCGCGGGTGTCCTGAGGGTCTGCGCGCACCTCACCTCCCCGGGCGCGGGCCGGCTCTTTCGGCGTGGCCGAGTGGTCACGGTTTCCCGGTGCCCGGAGCGGTCATCGCGGTCGGCGACCTGCCTGTGTTGCTCGGGAGGTGCCAACGTCCCGACCTGGGAACGCCGTTGAGGGGGAGACAAGTCCGCCCGGACGCCTACCGGGCCGTGGCCCGGGCCGTCACAATCTCGGTATGACGATCACGCCGGCCCCTCCGAGCGGACCGCCGACGCGCCGCACCCCCCTCGACCTCGCCCGCGGGGTCCTCACGGGCGCGGTGATCGGGAGCTCGCTCGCCGCCCTCGTCGTCGGCACTGTCCTTGAACGCGTTCCGCTGCTGGTCGGCGGCTTGGCCGTCCCCCTCGCGTACGGACTGCTTGTCCTCGCCGCTGGGGCGCCCGAGCGCGCACGCGAGGCGGCCATCGTCCCCCGCACCGCGCTCGCCAGGATCGAGAGCCTGCGCGCCACCGGGGGTGAGACCAGCGACGTGCCCGTCCGCTTCGACCTCACCGTCGCGCCGGACAGCGGGCCGGCGTACCGCGTCGAGTCCACCCAGTCCGTCAATCTCGTCGACCTGCCCGACTACAAGCCCGGCGGCATCGTCGTCGTCCGGTACCCACCGCACCAGCCGTGGGCGGTGAAACTGGTGAAGCGCCCGACACCGGAATGGGAGGACCGCGCGACCGCGGCCCGCATCGATTCAGCGCCCGGCCCGGCCCTGACCGACGAGCCGCCCCGGGACGGCGCCGTCGGCGGCTACCTCACCCTCCTCGCCCTGCTGCTCGGAGCGGCCGGCGTGGTCTTCCTCTTCCGGGCCGACCTCTTCGGCCCGGAAGACCCTACCGACCGGCCCCCCTCGGCCGCTGGGACCGCCGACTCCGGCACCTCGTCCACCACGATCGTCTCGGCCGCGTCCGGCACCGTCGCCCTCGGCCCCGGACAGTCCCTGTTCGACGAGGGCCGGCTGCGTCTGGCGGTGGACGCGCTCACCAGGGGCGACGGCAGAAAGCGCCGGGCTCTCACCGTCGTCGTGCAGGACCGCCTCCTCACCGTCGTCTTCACCCCTACGGGCTCGCAGGCACCCGGCTTCGACCTGGACGCTCTGCCCTACCCGCGCATCCCCGCCCTCGTCCGGGAGGCCCGGACCACGCTCGGCGTCCGCTCCCCGCGGACCTGGCAGCTCACCGCCGAGAGCCTGTCCGGCGCCCTCACCCTCCGAGTCGGGGTGGCCGGCGCCGACGGCGCCGCCTCGTTGGAGGCGAACGGCCTCGGCGAGATCGTGCGGCGCTTCTCGGCGCGCTGACGGGACGCGCGCCCGGACGAAACGGGTGAGCCGGGCGGGGCAGGCTATCGGACCAGGAGGAGCACGGATGGGCTTGCACGGATATCTGGCGCTCTGGTGCGTCGTCCTCGGCGCCGTAGCGGTCGTCGGATACGGACGGTCGCTGGCCGGGGTGACCCGCGGCCAGCGGGCGGTCCGCGTCATGGGCCGGATCGAACGGGTCACGGAGCCCCGGCACGGGAGCTCGGCACGCGAGGGGATCGCCGTGGTCGTCACCTTCCGCGACCCCGCCACGGGGCAGGAGTTCACCGTCACCAACGACGGCGAATGCGGCGACCGGATCAGCACGGCCTGGACGGGCCGGGAGATCGGCATCCGCTACCCGCCCGGCCGTCCGCACGCCTACCGCTTCACCACGGACCCGGACGCCGGACGGAGCGGGCTCGGTTGGCCCAACTTCGCGGTCTTCCTCATCTACGTCGGGCTGGTCGTCGTCGCCTCGATCGACTGGGGCCGGCCGTGGGCCCTCATCGGCTTCGGCGTCCCCTGGACGCTGCTGAGCGCGACCTACCTGCCCGGGGCCATACGCGACTCACGCCCGCGCATCGAGAGCCTCGCCTCCGGCGGCCCGGTCCCGGGCCGCGTCATCGCCGTACTGAAGGACGTCACCGTCGACGAGGACAGCGGAACCACCACCAGCCACACCCCGGTCGTCGCCTTCACCACCCACGACGGCACCGCCGTCACCGCCTACCGCACCGTAGGGCTGAGCGATCCCGCCGGCTCGCGCGGCCGGGACCTCACGATCCACTACCGCCCCGACAACCCGGACGTCTTCACCACGGACCTCGCCGCCGAACACCGCTCCCGCGTCAGCGAGATCGCGTTCGCTGTCGGGGCCCTTCTCGTGGGGGTCGCTGCGGCCGTGGCGGGAGGGATCCTGATCGTGGGCTGATGCCCACCGCCCCGGCCGAGCCGGCTCCGCGACCAGCGCGACGCCGGACGACGGCCGCCGCCTCCGATGCGCCGATCACCCTCTGACCGTCGGCCAAGCCGACGCACGGCCCGGGCACCCGTCGAATGACGCATGGCGCGGTCGAGCGGCCCCCGCCCGTAACCTCAGGCCGCCCTCCCGGCAGGTACCGGGAGGGCTCCAGCGGGGCCGTCACACGGCGTCAGGGCCGGCCGGCGCCGGGATCAACTCCCTTCGAGGCGGGCCAGTTCGGCGCGCAGCTTCTTGATTCCGTCCTCGGCGACGTCGTACGCGCTCGGCACGCCCTCTACCGGCTGGTCGTCCCCGGGGACCCAGAACTTCCGCCGCGTCAGCCGCAAGGAGTCGAGGAACTCCGGGATGGCGTTGAAGACTTCGATGAGCAACGGCCCGTCGTATACGGGCAGGACGGGATCGAGGAACTCGCGCCAGGGGATCCAGCTGTCAGCGACCTCGCCGCGGTCCGGCGGGGAGACCTGGACGTAGTGCAGACGCTGCCGGCCGGCGGCGTCCTCGATGTCTCGCTGGTACGCCTTCGGGCCGCTGCTGCCGAGGACGACGTGGGAGCTGTCGACGCACACGCCGATGTGCGGACTGCTCACGCCGGCCAGGAAGTCGAGTACGTCGCGCACCATGTTCGGGGCGGGGGTCTCCCAGTGGTCGACGGGTTCGATGGCGACCTGGACGCCCCTCTCCGCCGCGTACGCGCCCAGTTGCTCGAAGAGCGGCTGGGCGATCTCGTATCGGGGCCGCAGCCAGTCCTGCAGCGCGTCACTCCACAGCGGCTTGCCGTTGGCGGTGGGGAAGACGTTGTACGGGAACAGGACGGGGCCCGCCATGATGGTGCCGCGCAGAGCCGCTGTGATGTCCACCCGTGACTTGAGGTAGCCGAGCGCCGCCTCGCGTTCCTCGGCGATCAGCGACGTGGGGTCGTAGGCCGGCGTCGTGGCCACGTTGGTGGTCAGGCCCACGTCGGCCAGACCGGCCGTGTCGAGGGCCTCCCTGAGCTTTTCGTAGCGGGGCACCTCGCCTTGGGGGTCGCCCGTGTCGTTCGGGAAGACGGGCATGTCGAACCCCGCGTACCCGATGCTCCGCAGCTTCTCCATGTGCCGGACGACGACCTCGGTGTACCGGGGATCGTCCGGGTGCAGATTGACGGTGAACATGAAGAAGCTGAGGTAGATGTCGCGCGCGCTCATGGCTACCATCCCAGGACTTCGGCGAGGTAGGCGCGGGCCATCTTGGCGTACTTCAGCGGGCATGCCCTCGCCGGGTCCTGCTCGGCCTCGACGACCAGCCATCCCTCGTAGCCGGCGTTCCCCAGGGTGGTGAGGACGGGCCTGAAGTCGATCATCCCTTCCACGTCTCCGGGCACGGTGAACACGCCCTGCCGGATGCCCTCCTCGAAGGACAGGTGGTCGCTCTTCACCTTCTCGGCAACCGGCTCGCGGACGTTCTTGAGGTGCACGTGCTTGATCCGCTGCTTGTGCTTCTCCGCGGTGCGGAGCGGGTCGTCACCCGCGAGCTGGAGATGCCCCGTGTCGAACAGCAGGTGCACGAGGTCCGGGTCGGTGCCTGCCATCAGCCTGTCGACGTCCGCGGCCGACTGCACGCCCGTGCCCATGTGGTGGTGATAGCAGAGCCGCATCCCGCTGTCCGCGGCCAGCTTGCCGATGTCGTTGAGCCCCTCGGTGAGGAGGTGCCAGTCCGAGTCGGTGAAGTGCGGGCGGTTCCTGAAGACGGGGATGGGCTGCAGATGGGACGACTGCCCGAACTCCGCGACCACGATGTCGTGACCGCCCACCTTCTTGAGGAACTCCAGCTGCCTCTTGAAGTTCTCGACGGTCCGGTCCTTTTCACCGATGGTGAAATACGTACTCACCCAGGGCTCGGACACCTGCAGGCCGCGCAGGTCGAGCGCTTCCTTGAGGACGGTTGCCTCCGCCGGGTACTTGTGGCCGATACTGCAGCCCTGAAATCCCGCGAGCGCCATCTCGCTCACGCATTGCTCGAACGGGATTCCGTTGTCGATCAGGGGGAAGTCGTCGTTCCACCACAGGGTCGGCGTGACGCCGAGCGACACCTTGTCGGGGCCCAGGTTCGGGACAGTGCTGGTCATGCGCGTCTTCTCCGTTCAGTGGTTCTCGAGTGCGGGCGGAGTGGCCCACGACCCGTAGCCCGGCGCCTTCGCACCGGACGGATGGGCACCGATCGCCCGCCACAGCAGGCCCTCGGTGTAGGCGTCGGGGGAGACGACGAACGGGGGTGTGCGCTCACCGCTGTCCTCCGCCCGGCCTTCTCCGGCCTGCTGCGGTCCGGGCGCGGTCTGCCAGGGCAGGCTTTCCTCGGGCTGGCTGTCGTCCGGTACTGCGGGCTTCGCTCCACTGCGGCCGGGCGCCGTCCAAGCCGCCACGTCCACGCGTCCCGTCAGTTCGGGGCCGTACCAGACGCCGACGTACCAGAGCTTGATGATGCTCTTCACCACCGGATCGGCGGGGACGGCGGAGAGATCGGACGAGATCGCGTTCCGGAGCGCGTCCGACCCTTCTTGAGCCACGACCGTTTCGTGGTACGCCTCCGCCTGACCGGTTCCCCACAGGTCGAACTCGCTGAAGCCGGTGACAGTGGCAGAGAACTTCACGAATGCGCGCAGATCCTCTTCCGTGGTCGCTGTTCGCGTCACGGTGTTTCCTCCTTCGACGGTCTAGATCTCGAATGTCGGGCCGGCGTGGAATCCCCCGTGCCCGGTGAGCGGGTTGCGGATGAGCCGGTTCATGCTGTCGCGAATGCGGAACATCTCCCAGACCGCCTTGAGCAGCAGGTCGGGCCGGCCGTTGTAGGCCAGGTTGATGTTGGTCAGGAAAGTGGCGTAGGACCGGTTGAATTCCTCGGCCGCCGCCAGGATCTCCGGGTCTCCCACGAGATCCGCCAGTTTGATGTCCGGCTTCACCGGATACGCGGCATCCCAGTCGACGTTCACATCCGGGCCGGAAGGACTACCCGGCGGGTCGCCCTTCTGGTAGTACTGGCCCTTCTCCAGTTGCTGGAACCTGTAGTAGTGGGCGATTTCGTCCTGGCTGTCGAAGATGCCGCCGTGCAGCCCTTCGCCCTGCTCCGCGACGAGGGTGAGCGCCGCGACCGCGGTGTCGCGCCCCGTCACCTCGATCACATCGCCGCCACCCGAGTAGAAGTACTCGGGGGTCACCTGGCGAGCGGGCTCGCCGGTGAAGATCGTCGTCCCCGCCTGCCGGGCCTGGTCCTCCAGGTGGTTGATGCCCCGCATGATCTCCTCGTAGAACTCACCGATGCTCGCGAAACGCAGGGTGGGTTCTCCGGGGACGAGGCCGAGGACGGTGCCGGACTCCTCGATCTCCGCCAGTTTCTCCGATGGTGGCGCCACGCCGTCGGACGCCAGCCCCAGGGCCGCCCAGTCCATCGGGACGAACCTGTCCTCCTCGTTGGCGGCAGGCGCCGGCTTCTCGATCCTCAGGAACGTGTCGAGAGCCTCGCGCGAGAACGGCCGGAGATGCACCTCGAAGTCGTCGGGACCACACGGCAGGCGTGTCGGGTAGTTCGGCACGAAGCCGGACCTGGTGAGTTCCGGAGTCCCGCCCACGGCGTTCAGGACGTTGGCGACCAGGGTGAGGTGCAGCATCTCCTCGACGGCCACGACCCTGATGACGTGCCAGGCATCAGAGTTCTTCCCCGGATGCAGCGAGTAGAGGGCGGTGAGGTAGGGCGGGAGCGTCGCGTGCTCCAACTGGAGCCCCTTGTACAGGTATTCGCGCAGTTCCTCGATGGTCTTGATCTTGGAGTCCTGGGACGGCTCCGATTGTGCAACGGACATGTTCCCCCAATCGTGGGCGGTGGCGGCGGCCGGATGCGTCGGGCCGCGGGTCTCTTGCCGTTTAGCTGCGGACGGTGGCCGGGGCCTTCGCCGCGCGCAGGTACCTGACGATGTGGGTGGAGCTGCGGAAGGCGAGCGCCGCCATGGTCAGGCTGATGTTGGACGTACCGATCGAGGGCAGGCTGCCGGGTCCGACGAGGTAGAGGTTGTCGTGGTCCCACGACTGCTGGGTGTGGTCGACCACCGAGTTCGTCGGGTCGGTGCCCATGATGTGGGTGCCCGCGAGGTGGTTGCCGCCCACGATGTTGTACCACTGGCCCTCGTGCTCGACGGCGCTGTAGCGGTCCTTGTCGTACTGGGTCCGCTCCTCGGCACCGAGCTTCGCGAAGATGTCGGTCGCGAGATCGCGGGCGAACGCGGCACCCCGCATGGTGTACGGCGGGATCGTGAGCGACACGACCGGCTTCAGGTTGTCGAGGGCGTCCTTGTACCGCTCGTCCACGGTGACCGTGTTGTTCCGGTCGGGCAGCAGGTCGATCATGAAGGCCAGCAGAAGCTGCCGGGAGATCTGGTTCCCGAGGGTCCGGCGCAACTCCTTCCCGTGCAGACCCTGTTTGTCGACGAGTTCGACCAGGTCCGTGTAGGGCGAGCCGGTCGCCCAGCCCCAGCCGTCGTTGTGGATGTCCACGCCGAATCCCGCCTGGGTGCCGCGGAAGCGACCGCCGCGCAGGTCGGTGATTCCGCTCGTGCAGGACGTGCCCCGCATCGTGCCGGCCGGCTCGGGCAGCAGGCCCCAGGACAGCAGGTACGCGTGGTCCATCAGGTTCCGGCCGATCAGCTGGCTGCGGCTCATGCGCTGCATGCCGGAGGCCAGCATGAGCCGGGCGTTCTCGATGGCGTGCGCGCAGAGAATGTAGACGGTGCCCTTCACCGTGTACGTCTCGTAGCTGTTGGATTCGAGCGACTGGTAGTTCTTGATGGTGATCCCGGTGACCCGGCGGTCCTGCTCGTCGACCTCCACCTTCGACGCGACCGCCTGCGTCAGGATCTTGACGTTGCCTTTGCTGAGCGCCTTGGTCAGGGTCTTTCCCGCGTGATACTTGGCCTGCACGGGGCAGAGCGGGACGCAGTTGGTGTTCCCCTGGCAGCGCTCGCCCTCTTCCACCTGGTTGGTGCTCACCGCACCGACCGGGACGAAGCCCTTTCCGCCGTCGTACGCGGCGTTCGGAACGCCGTTGCGGGCCTGCGGAAAACTCCGCACCCGGAGGGTGTAGTCGTCGTCCGCCAGGTTGACCCGCATGCCGTCCACACCTCGGGCGACCGTCTGGTCGAGATAGGACGGCGGCATGCGGTGCATCGGGAACACATACCCCTTCGGGAAATGCATTCCCAGATACGCCTGGTCCTCGACTTCCGCGGCCACCCCCAGTTCGGCCTCGGCCTGCCGGTAGTAGGGTTCCAGATCGTCGTAGCTGAGCGGCCAGTTCAGCCCCTGCCCGTACTTGGTCCGCAGGTTGAAGTCCTCGGGAAGCATGCGCAGCGCTTTCCCCTCCCAGTGCATGGAGGTGCCGCCGAGGACTCGGGTGAACGTGGTGTCCGAGCAGTACGTGTCTTCCTGCACGAGGTAGAACTCGTCTCGGGGCGTGCCCGGATCCACCGGCATGGTGTCGGTGCTCCTGGGCATCCGGGCATTCGGGTTGAACGGGTACGGCGACTGGTTGTCCTTGATGACCGCACCGTAGAACCGCGTCAGGTACGACTCGTACTCCGCGAGGTCCAGGTCCTTGCCGGGACCGGCTTCCACGATCAGCACCTTGTAGCCCGACTGGCTCAGCTGCTCGGCGACGATGGAACCCGCCATGCCGCCGCCGACGATCACGGCATCCCATTCACCTCTCGCGGCCTCGGCCGCACTGGTCTGCGTCGCAGCACCCGCCGGGAAAATCACCGGGTCCGTATCGTCGAAAGACGTCATTGATGCCCCTTGTCGTGTCTGGGGGTGGCCTCACCCCGATTCGGGCCGAACAGCCCGGTGAAATCCCACCAGTTGCCCAAGTCGATACGGCGTCCACTGATGAGCCGATGAGGAATTCCCGTGAGCCCCAGGAGGGTCGCCTGCTGCGGTGGCCCACGCCTGACGCCGCACACCGATCCGCAGGGGAACGAGGGAAGGGCCTCGGCATGAGGTTTGCATATGACGCGGTCATTCGCTCTACCGCGGCTGGGATATCGCCGGGAAACCCATCGATCGGACGTAATCAGCACGCCAAAGTCAACTCAACTGATTGACAAGTCGGTTGAGCCTAAGAGCACTCCCCCGGAGACGTGGTGTGCTTGTCCATTTTTCAGCCGTTGACGTTTCCGGCCCGGCTGTGCACGCCAGTTGACTCCTGCGGGCGGGAGCGTGCCCCCTCTACATCACCGAAACATTGATGTACCGTCCACACGCATGCGTACCCGACTTGTTCTCGCGTGGACCTCGGCCGTGACGGCCGCTTTCGCGGTCGCGGCCGCAGCCGGACCCGTGACAGCCGCACCGGCCGCTCGCGTGTCCGTGACGCCGACGGCCCGCTGCCCTCAGCTCTCCGACGCTCTTCCCTGGTACGGCGACAACAGGGCCCAGTTGCAGCGCGTGATCGACGAGCGCGGCACCTGCCGCGGGAGAGGCGGGCCGCGCCCTGTCGCGGCGTTCGACTGGGACAACACCATCACCAAGAACGACGTCACCGACGCCACCATCAGCTGGTCCCTGCGCCACGACAAGATCCTTCGGCCCGCCAGCTGGAAGGACACCAGCACCTGGCTGACCAGCACCGCGAACACGGCCCTCACCGATGCCTGCGGAACCGACGTGGCCGTGGGAACACCCCTGCCCACCTCCACCAACGCCCGCTGCGCCGACGAGATCCTCCAGATCCGCGAGAACGGCAGAACGATGAGCGGCGAAGCGGCCTTCGCCGGAAAGTGGAACCACCGGCGTACCGTCCCGCAGTACGCGTGGGTGCCGCAGCTGTTCGCCGGACACACCGTCCCCGAGCTGCGCGCGTACACCGAGGCCGCCCGCGCCGAGGCCCTGGCCGCGCCCGTCGGTGCGACCCGCACCGTCGGCACCCATGTACTTCCCGCCTACGTCCGGTACTACGAACAGCAGCGCGACCTGGTGCGGACGCTCCAGAAGGCCGGATTCGACGTCTGGATCGTCTCGGCGGGTTCCGAACCGGTGACCGAGGTGTGGTCGCGCGGCATCGGAATCGACCGGGCGCACACCGTCGCCATCCGGTCCGTGCTCGACTCCGAGGGCCGCATCACGACCAGCAACGAAGGCTGCGGCGGGGTGGGCGCCACCGAGGGGGAGGTGATCCCGTACATCGACGGCAAGCGTTGCTGGATCAACCAGGAGATCTACGGGATCCACGGCCGGGCCGCCTGGAACCAGCAGCCCCCTCATCGGCGGATCGCGCTCGGCGGCGGCGACGCCGACACCGACGTGACGTTCGTCGGCGATGCCACGGGCGCGCACCTGGTGCTCAACCGCAACAAGAACGAGGTGATGTGCCGTGCCTACGACAACGCCGACGGCCGCTGGGTCGTGAACCCCATGTTCATCGAGCCGCTGCCCCGCAGGACCACGGCCTATCCCTGCGAGACCGCCGCCTACACCAGGCCCGACGGAAGCCTTGGCCCCGTGCGGCGCGGTGACGGCAGCGTCGTACCGGACCAGCAGGACACGGTGTACTGACGGGGTGGAGCCGCCCCTGCCGACGGCTGTCACGGCCTGGCGGTGCAGCCCTGCGCCGGGAAACCCTGCCGCATGCCGGAAGCTCCGCCGGAGCAAGGTGTCCCCTGCCCCGGCGGAGCTCGGCCGGGCGGTGCCTCAGCGGCATGCGGCCGGGACCGGTGCCCCGTGCGGCACTTGCCGGCTCAGGCGAAGTTCACGTCGCTGCACCACATGTACGCCTGGTCGAGGTGCGATGCCTGCCAGATCACGAACATGATGTGGTGTCCGGTGTAGCCGGAGGTCTGCACCGGGAACGTGATGTCCTGCGCCGGAGCGTAGCGGCCGGTCTGCGTGATGAAGTCGAGGTTGCCCCAGCCCAGGGTCTGCGTCTTGGGGTCGAAGCCCTGCTTGCTCACGTAGACCTTGAAGTAGTCGGCACCGTGGGACGCCTGATCACGCAGGTGCACCGAGAAGTTGGCGCCGACCGTGGTGGTCTTCCACGCCCCGGGCTTGTCCAGACTGGCGTTCCGGGACAGGTTGTTGCTGCAGAGCGTCCCGTCCGGGGTCTTCGCCTGGAACTGGCCGCCGAGGCCGTCGCGCAGGGCGCTCATCCAGTTCCACATGGTGTCGGTGTTGGCCTGCCACGCCTGCCAGCACATGGGGTCCTGCGTCTGCATGGCCGGGTCCATGTGATGGCTGCCCCAGGTCTGCCAACACTGGTACGCGCGGCTGGCGGGGTCGACGATGGTGCCGTGGGCCTGAGCGGGGGTCGACCAGGTCAGTGCGCCGACGACCACGGCGAACAGCATGGCGAGCGTCTGGAGGGGGCGACGAAGGTACGGCCTCGAACGCCCGGTTAACGGGATCTTGTTGTCCATGTGGGGGGACTCCTTCCAGTGGTGAAGCTGTCATGGGAGCGCTCCCAACGGTACGGCTTTCGCTGGACATGTCAATGAACAAATCAAGTCGGTCGCTCCGCGACGGCGGGGCTGCCTTCCGGCTTCGCGCTCTTGCGGATCCGCGCCGGCACGGGAGACTGCCTTCATCACCCGGCTCCCCGGCCTCGGCAGCACCACGCCGCACAGGCCGGCGCGGACCGGGTCGGACCGTCCACCGCCCCTCCCCCGAGACGAGGTCTCATGAACCGGAACCGAGCCGCCGTCAGCGCCGTCACCCTGACCCTGTTATGCGCCGGCCTCTCCGTCGGCCCCGCGTTCGGCGCCTCCGCCGCCGCTCCCGCCACCGAGGCGAAGGCACGCGTCGGTGCCGACTGGGAGACGCAGTCGATCGTCTTCACCGCCGCTGCGGGGCAGACCAACGACCTCAGCGTCTACCCGATGTACACGAGCGACGGGATCCGCCGGATCGGCTTCAGAGACGTGGTCCCGCTGGCCCCCGGCGACCACTGCGCGTACGCCGGGCCCGAGGACACCACCGGCGTCGTCTGCGAGCTGCCCGCCGACCGTGCGCGCCCCGACAGGATCGACGTCTTCCTCGGCGACGGCGACGACACGGTCGCCGCCTTCACCCCCGGAATGAACACCGTCAGCGGCGGCGCGGGCGACGACGAGCTGCACGCCCACACCGCCCGCACGGTCCTGGGCGACGCGGGGGACGACATGGTCATGGGGCCCGGGACCCTCTACGGCGGCGACGGCATGGACCACCTGATGGGTGACGGCGAGAGCCAGCGCATGTGGGGCGGCCGGGGCGACGACATGATCGAGGGCTACGGCGGTGACGACACCGTGTACGCCGGCCCGGGCGACGACCACGTCATGGGCGGGGACGGCCGGGACATCCTCTTCGGCGGCTCCGGCGACGACACGGTGCACGGTGAAGGGGGCGACGACTTCGTCTGTGGTGGCACCGGGAAGGACGCCCTCGACGGCGGGGACGGCCGGGACATCATCCTGCCGTAACCCCCGCTCTCCCTCTCACGGTGGGGGCCGGACGCCTACGCCTTCGGCGAGGTGACCGGCCAGGAGCGAGTGCCCGCTGGGGAGGGGAGGAGCCGGAGCCCCTTCCCTCCCCAGCGGCTGTCGCGCAGCCGATCCGCGATCGCGGGTCGGGCGCGTGCGGCGGCCGGGCCGCCGCCGGTCGATCAGACCTGGAGCCCCGTGGCCTTCACGTCCTCTACCTTGCGGACCTTGATCTCCATGCGATTCACCTCCTCTTGACTGGATGACCTGCCCCCGGCCGGTGGTGTGGCCGGGGTGGACCGGGTCCCGCGGGGTCTCAGGTCCTCGTCGTGAGCCGCCGTACGCGCTCACGGACCGAGAGGACCGCGGGAAGAACAAAGGGGGTCATACAGACCGCGGTGCACAGCAGTGCCCACCAGAACCGGCCGGTGGCCGGGCCCGTGCCCAGCCGGTCCGCGGCCCAGCGCAGCACCTCCCACGCGGAGGGCGCCAGGAACATTCCCGCCCAGACGAGGGTCAGCGCGGCCCCGAAGAACCGCACCCAGCGGAACCAGCGCCCGGCGCTCGCGTCGGCCGGATGCGCGTCGGCCAGCTCCGCCGCGCCTGCGGCGTCCAGGCGCCCGACGGCTCGCCGGAGCATCAGCGTCGAGACCCGCCACAGGTTGCGGCAGCCCAGCGCGTTGACCAGCACCGCGTACAGGTCCGTGCGCAGGAAGACCATGCACTGCCACAGCATCGCGGTGAGCTTCACGTAGATCCACGTGGCGAGGAGCGCGTCGAGCGGATCCGGCGCAGCCCACGCCCCGGTGTCGATCAGCAGCCGTGCCACCAGGGGCACGGCGAGCAGCACCGTGTCGAGGGCGAGGCCGGCCAGCAGCGGGCCGTACCGCTTGCGTCTCGGTACGGTCCACAGCTGGGTCAGGTCGGTCTCGAAGACCAGCAGGAACCCCATGCGCCGGTCCATGCCGAATCTGGCGCCCAGGCCGAGGGCGCGGGCCGCGAACCAGTGCCCCAGCTCATGGATCGCCGTGGCGACCGTGGCGAGCGGGATCAGGATCAGGCTGCCGAGGCCGATGTCGTCCACGACGAACGCGTCGGTGGCCGGATCGGGGAAGAGGCCGGGCCGGAAAGCGAACACCGCGAGGGCGACCACCGCGCACGCGGCGTAGCAGCTCCAGGCCACCCGCCCGAAGAAGGGCCGCGCGACCTCCTGGCGGACGCCGTCCAGCCACCGGCCGCCTTGCACGGGCGCCGAGCGGACCGGTGCGGCCTGCTGCCCCTCGTCGAGGAAGCCGAGCTCGCCCAGGGTCTCCACGAAGGACGGCACATCGACGGGCTGCCCGGCGAACTCCTCGGCCTCGGCGGCGGCCTCGGCGATCGTCGCCCCGCGCAGCAGCGCCTCGATGACCACACCGCCGACCTTCGGAATGGCGACGAACTGCCCCGTTCCCGGGTCGCCCACCAGTACCTCGTCCTCCCCCTCGGGCACCAGGCTCAGCGGTCGCAGCCGCACGGTGGTCCGCGGGGGTCCGCCCACCTCGGTCATGCCGCGGCCGCCCGGGCCGGGGCCAGCGCGCAGACCGGGCAGTCCGGCACGTCGGGGAACGCCACCCGGCTGCCCGCCAGGCCGTCCCGCAGGTCGAGCCGGACCCGGGCGCCGGCGGCCAGCGGCTCCTGGAAACCGGTGAGATAGCGCAGGCCCTCCAGCGCGATCAGCGAACCGATCTGCATGGCCACCGGGCCGATGAGCGGATTGGTCGTCCGCATGCCGTGCACGAGGTCCTCCGCGGCCGCCGCACCGGTGCCGGCCTCGGGTTGCTGCGAGAACTCGCAGGCGAGGCAGGCGCTCGTCCCCGGGTCGACGGACATGTACGAGAGCAGCGTGCGGGTCGCACCGCCGACCACCAGGGGGGCACCGGCCCGGACAGCGGCCTCGTTCACCCACAGGCCGGCGTCGGGGTGGCCGTCCAGGCCGCCCACGATCAGATCGATCCCGTCGGTGAGATCGGCGAGGTCCTCGGGGCCCGCGACCCAGCGGTCGACGGTGCGCACCTCGATGTCCGGGTCGTACGCCCGCACCCAGGCGGCGGCGCGCTCGACCTTCGAGCGGCCGACGTCCTCGTGCCGGTAGAGGAACTGGCGGGCGAAGTTGCGGGTCTCGACGCGGTCGTGGTCCAGCAGCGTCAGCCGGCCGACGCCGAGGCCGGCCAGGCACTGCACCAGCGAGGATCCGCCGCCGCCCACGCCGAGCACCAGGACGTGCGCGTCGCGCACCCGGCTCAGGAAGTCGGTGCGGTGCCGGTCGAGGTCCGAGAAGGTGCCGAAGAACGCCAGGTTGGAGAAGTGCCGTTCGTCCACCGCCGGATCACCGGTGAGCCTGCCCTCGTCGCGTTCGACCAGCCCCAGGCCCGCGAGTCCCTCCAGTCCGCCGTCGAGCTCCCGGCCGGTCACCTCGACCCCCCGGGCGGCGAGCGCCGCGCGCAGTCCGCCGACGCTGCGGGGCCCCTCCCGCAGCACGGAGAGAAGCGCCTCGACCTTCCCCTCGGGGTCCTCCAAGGTGATCGACTCACGGGGGTCGAAGACGACGATCAGGTCTTCCCCCACCGCTTGCCAGGTGCACTCCTTGAGCGCGACACGCATCAACCCACTCGCTTTCGGCCCCAACGGACCCCGGTCCCCCGGGCATGGCCGCAACTCTGCTGTCCGGCGCTGAACTTCCCCTTTGACGACGCTTTGAGCCGGTGCCGGTGCCCGTGCGGCCCCGCTACGCCGGTCGCTCAGTCCGGCGCCCGCAGCAGTTCCCGTACGGCGTCCGCGTCCGGGTGCTCCAGTTCGTCGAAGAGGGCGAGGGAGGACCGCCACGCCTCGCGCGCGCCCGCGGGGTCGCCGACGGTGCGCATGACCTCGCCGAGGCCGCGCAGCGCGACCGCTTCGCCGTACCGGTTGCCGAGCCGGTGGAACCCTTCCTGGCACCGGCGGAAGCAGTCGAGCGCTTCGTCGTACTGGCCCATGGCACGGCGGATGACGCCGAGGGTCTGCCAGGTGTACGCCTCACCGAGGGGGCTGCCCTCCTCCCGGTGCAGTCGCAGCGCCTCCTCGCAGCAGGCGAGCGCCTTCTCGTGGTCCCCCAGATGGGTGTGGCACCAGCCGATGTTGTTCAGCGCGCCGCCCCACCCGGCCCGGTTGCCTGCCGCGCGCTCCAGTTCGAGCACCTGCTCGACGCAGCGGAGCGTGGCACGGTAGTCGCCCTGCTGCTCGTACGACCAGCCGAGCGCCCGCAACGTGTGGGCCTGGGCCGCCAGGTCGTTCAGCTCGCGCTGGAGTTCCAGTGCCCGCGACAGCTCGTCCCGGGCCTCCTCGTACCGTCCCAGCCGGATCGCGGCCCGGCCCGACTCGCAGTGGCACCGGGCCGTCCCTGCCCGGTCCTCCTGCCGCCGGGCCGCGGCGATGGCCGTGCGCTGGGTGGCCGCCCAGTCGTGCCAACGACCGCTGAGGTGGAGGAAGTCGCCCATGACGAGGGGGAGTTGCCAGGCGTGGTCGTCGAAGCCCGCCGGTCCCGCCGCGTCCGTGACCGCGAGCAGCGAGGCGTGTTCCGTCTCGAACCACGCCATCGCCTCCTCGTAGCCGTCCGGGTGGTGGGGTGCGGAGCCGGGCGCCGGCGGTGACAGCGGCAGTTCGGCGCGGACCGGGGCGAGGCGCCGGCCCGCCGCGTGCGCGGTGTGCAGGAAGTGGTCGAACAGGCGGTGCAGTGCCTCGGTGCGTGACGCTTCGGATTCCTCGGTCGCCGCCAGCTCCGCCGCGTAGGTGCGCAGCAGGTCGTGGAAGGAGTACCGGCCGGGGTGGTGTTCGTCGATCAGATGGACGCGGGCCAGCGCGGTCAGCGCCGCCGCGGCCTGCCGGACGGACAGCCGGGCCAGTGCCGCCACGGCGGGCGCCGCGGCGTCCCGGCCGGGGTACAGCCCGAGCAGCCGGAACACCTTGGCCGTGCCGGCGTCCAGCCGGAGGTACGACCACGAGAAGACCGTCCGTACGCTGCTCACCCCCTCGCCGGCGTCCAGGGCGTCCAACCGCCCCCTGGTGTCGCGCAGTTCAGCCGCGACCGCGCTCAGCGCGAACCCGGGGCGGCCGACGGCACGGGCTGCGGTCACGGCGAGCGCCAGCGGAAGCCGGGCGCACAGCTCGATCAGCTCGGCCACCGCCTCCGGCTCCGCGGCGACCCGGTCCGTGCCGAGGCGGGCGACGAGCAGTTCGTGCGCCTCGTCGCGCGGCAGCACGTCCAGGGAGACCAGCAGGGCGCCGTCGGTGACGGCGAGACCGGCCAGCCGGCCCCGGCCGGTGACGACCACGGCACAACCGGCACCGCCCGGCAGCAGGGGGCGTACCTGGGCGGCGTCGGCGGCGTTGTCGAGGACGAACAGCAGCCGGCGGCCGGCGGTCTCGGTGCGCAGCAGCGCCGCGCGTGCCTCCAGCGGATCCGGGATGCGCTCCGGCGGCACCGACAGCGCCTCCAGGAATCCACGGATCGCCTCGCCGGGGGCCACGGGCCCGGCGGCGGAGTCGAATCCGCGCAGATTCACGTACAGCTGGCCGTCCGGGTAGTCCGGTGCCGCCCGGTGCGCCCAGTGCAGTGCCAGCGCCGTCTTTCCCGCGCCCGCCGTGCCGGTGATCGCGCGTACGAGCGGGCCCGTGCCGGTGGCCGCGTCGCCGGGAGACCCGTCCAGCATTCGCAGCTCGGCCCGGCGTCCGGCGAAACCGCCGGCCGCTGCGGGGAGTTGACGTGGCGGCGCCGGAGCCCGTCCGGGGCGGGCCGGCCCCTTCGGCGGCCGTGGGCCGGGCACGGGGGTGGCGAGCCCCGGATCACCGCGCAGTATGCGCAGTTGCAGCTCGCGCAGGGGGGCCGACGGTTCGACGCTCAGCTCGTCGGCCAGCAGCCGGTGCACCTCCCGGTAGGCGTCGAGCGCCTCGGCCTGCCGCCCCGACCGGTGGAGCGCCAGCATCAGTTGCTCCCACAGCCCTTCCCGGAGTGGGTGCTCGCGCACGGACTGCCGTAGTTCCGGCACCAGTTCGGCGTGCCGTCCGCAGGCCAGGTCCGCCTCGACACGGGCGTGGAGGACATCGAGCCGCTGCTCGTCCAGCCGTGCCGCCTCGGCTTCCACCACCGGCCCGGCCGGTACGTCGGCGAGCGCGGGACCGCGCCAGAGCGCGAGCGCCTCGGCGAACAGAGCCGCCGCGTGTTCCGCCTCGCCGGCTGCCAGGGCGGCACGGCCGGCTTCACCGAGCCGCCCGAAGGCGGTGGCGTCCAGATCGTCCGCGCCGTCGGGCACCACCTGGTAGCCCGGTGGCCGGGTGACGATCAACCGGCCGTGCGGATCGCCGAGTTCACGGCGCAGACGCAACACGTACTGCTGGATGAGGTTGGCGGCCGCCCTGGGTTCGCGCTCGCCCCACAGCTCCGTCGCCAGCCGGTCCGTCGGTACCGGAGTGTCGCGGCGCACCAGTAACGCGGCGAGCAGAGTGCGCGGCTTGGCGGCGGAGATCCCCCGCCAGTGGGTGCCGTCGAATATTTCGAGGGGGCCGAGGATACGAAAACGCATCCGGCCTCCCCCGTTCTCCGTACCTTGCGCATGCGATCTTGCCATCGGCCGCCGCGAACCGCCACGTCGTTGCCGGCTGGGGGCGGCTCCGCAGCCGCCGGGTCGGAGCGTGGGCCGTCAGCCGGCCGGCGACCCCTTCGTGGGGACGACGGCGATGGGGGCGTTGGCGAAGTGCAGCGTCGAGTGGACGACGTGCCCCACGTACCGGCTGCCGGTTCTGCTGCTGCGCCCGAGAACCAGGAGCTGGGCGCCGGCGGCCAGGGAGACCAGCATCTCGGCGGCGAAGCCCACTTCGGTGTGCTCGGTCACCGTGACGTCGGGATAGCGTCGGCGCCACGGCCTCAGGAGGGTGACCAGTGCACGGCGGTGGTCTTCCGCCAGCTGGGCGGGCCTGTTCGAGAGGCCCATGACACCGGACTGGTTCGTGAACATGGTGGGCAGGTCCCACGCGCGGGCCGCCCGCAGCGGGACGCCGTGTGCGACCGCCGCCCGGAAGGCGAAGTCCAGGACCGCTTCCGCCTCGTGGTCCTCCTCGGGGACGCCTGCCACGACCTCGCCGCTCCGTGGACGCCGGCTGACGTCGCCCCCACGGATCAGCACCACGGGACAGTCGGCCCGGCTCAGGACGCGAAGTCCGACCGATCCGAGGAGGAATCCGGTCACCGGTCCCGGTCTGCGGGATCCGACAACGACCATCTGGGCCTCGCGGCCGCGCTCCGTCAGCAGATCGGCCTCGGGCCGGTCGACCAGCTCGGCACTGGCCTCGACATCGCCGTAGTGTTCGCGCACCCAGTCAAGGGTGCCTGCGAGCGCCTGCTCGGCGGCCTGGCGTTCGGTTCCGGCGTCCGCGAAGAAGGACGGATCGTGTCCGTGCAGCAGCAGGAGCGGCGCGGAGCGCCGACGCGCCTCGTCGGCTGCCCAGCCGGCTGCGAGCAGGCTGTCCGGCGTGATGTCGATTCCGGCGATGACGGGTTGGTGCTGCACGGTGTCTCCTCGGGGGCGGCAGGCGGCGGATGGTCCGCGCCGGGGCGGGGTGACCGCTGACGTCGCGGATCAGGTGCACGTCGGTGAACAGGCGGGTCGATGCGGCGAACCCCTGCCGAGTACGTCCGGGCCGGCCCCGGGGCAGCTCTGGGGGGCGCCTGGCAGGAACGGCCGGCCGGGGCCGTTGTCGAGAGCGGCGCCGTCAGGCGGGGCCGGGCCGTGCCCGGCTCGGGCGCCGGGGACGCGGAGGGATCTCGGACGCATGCCAAAAATGTACGAGTATATGACCGTTTGCGCTTTTCGGCACGCGCCCCTCCTCGCAGCGGCACCCGATCAGGTGCGCACCCGGAGCCGACCGCCCGGGCCGTCGACGCGGACGCCTGGTGCCGCGCGCCGGTGAAGCCGCCGTGCCGCGGAACACCCTTGACACCACGCCCCCCTGATCACATAGTTCTCACCGCTGAGCGCAACGGCGTTGCGCTCAGCGCACCGGGACAGCGAAGAAAGGGACGAGGCCATGAACGAGGTGAACGGCGCGTCCGCCGACGGCACCGCCCACGAGGCCGGCCGAGGCGACGACGTGGACGCCCCGGCTCCGCCCCAGCCCGGCGTGCTGCAGGGAGCCGACCGCGCCCTGCTCGCCCTGCTGTCGTTCACCGAGCGCCGCCCGGAGTGGGGAGTGAGCGAGATGGCGCGCAGGCACGGCTGGGACAAGGCCGTCGCCCAGCGCATCCTCACCACGCTCGCTTCCCGCTCCTTCCTGACCTGCGACACCACCACCCGCCGCTACCGGCTCGGCCCCGCCGTGTCCCGGCTGGCGCGCGCCGGGGAGCACAGCGGTGTGCTGCCCTCGCTGGTCCGGCCGATCCTCGCGGGGCTGCTGCGGGAGACCGGCGAGAGCGTCGTACTGAACGTGCCGCAGGGCGCCGGATACCGGTGCGCCGCGGCAGTCGACGGCACCGGCCCGGTCCGCTACACCGCGATCGTGGGCGCCGTGATGCCCGGCCACGCCGGCGCCTCCGGCCACGCCATCTTCGCCCACTACTCCGAAGCGGAGATCCGCCGCCTGTTCGGAGCCACCCCGCTCCAACGTTTCAACGACCACACCGTCACCGGCCTCGACACCCTCATGGCCCGGTACGCGGACGTACGCTCCCGGGGGTACAGCGTCAGTCACGGCGAATACGACGAGGCCGTCGCCGCTGTGGCCGCCCCCGTGTTCCAGGCCGGCGGCATCGCCGCCTCCCTCACCGTCATCGGGCCGGCGCACCGCGTCACCCGTGCCGTCGACCGCATCACCGAACTCGTTCTCGCCGGGGCCGAGGAAGCCACAGCCGCCTTCGGCTCCTGACCCGCCCGGCCCGGCGGCACCGTCCAGCGGGCCACACATCCGTACGACGTGCATCGTGCCGGAGTACGCGGATCACCGCAGCCTGCCCGAAAAGTCCCTCCCCGCCCCGGGGCAGGGCCCACCCACCAAGGGGTGTTCCGTGTCGCATCACACCTCGCCGTCGGCCACCGCGCCGCCGCCCTCCGAATCCGGCTCCACCGCCTCATCCCCCGGCGCCGGCCACCCCCGGGTGCGCGAACCCGTCGTGTTCGTCGTCCTCGCCGTGCTGTCCGTCGTCGGCGCCGTCATCGGCGCGGACCTGGTCGCCAAGCTGGGGATCTCCGCCAACACCTCGGTCGTCGGCGCGCTGATCGCCATGCTCATCGGACGCATCCCGCTCGCCGGACTGCGCTCGATGCGCTCCGTGCACCGGCAGAACCTCGCCCAGAGCGCCATCTCCGCGGCCACCTTCGCCTCCGCCAACGCGCTGCTCACCTCGATCGCGGTGCCGTACGTCTTCGGACGCGAGGACCTGGTGTGGCCGATGCTGGCCGGTTCCTTCGTGGGCCTGCTCATCGACACCTGGGTGCTCTACCGCTCCTTCGGTTCCCGGCTGCTGCCCGCCGACGCGGCCTGGCCGCCCGGGCAGGCGGCCGCCGAGACGATCAAGGCCGGTGACAAGGGCGGCAAGCGGGCCCTGGTGCTCGGCGCGGGCACGCTCGTCGGACTGGGCGGCACCCTGTTCAGCCTGCCGCTGTCCGCCGCCGGTGTCGCCTTCCTCGGAAACGTCTGGGCGCTGCTCATGTTCGGTGTCGGGCTCGGTCTGCGGGAGTTCGGCCCCGATCTGTTCCACACCGACCTCGGCGCCGGGTACGTACCGCACGGCGTGATGGTCGGCGCGGGCGTCGTCGCCCTCGGCCAGGCGGTCGTACTGCTGGTCCGCCGCCGTTCGGAGCCGAAGCCCGTCGCCGCGGCGACCCTCGCGGGACACGACGAGACGACCTCGTACACCGTTGACGAGAAGGCCCTGCGCCGCTCGCTCGTCCGCGGCTACGCGCTGTTCGTCGCCGGAGCCGTGCTGCTCGCCGTCCTCGGTGGGCTGATCGGTGACATGAGTCCGCTGGGCCTGCTCGGCTGGGTGCTGTTCGCCGCGTTCGCCGCGCTCGTGCACGAGCTGATCGTCGGGCTCGCCGCGATGCAGTCCGGCTGGTTCCCGTCGTTCGCCGTCACCCTGATCTTCCTGGTCCTGGGGCTGCTCATCGGCATCGCGTCGGTGCCGCTCGCGCTCCTGGTCGGTTACGTGTCGGCCACCGGCCCGGCCTTCGCCGACATGGGCTACGACCTCAAGGCCGGGTGGCTGCTGCGTCGCGAGCACCGGCCCTGGGACCCGTACGAGCGGGAGGGGCGCCGCGAACAGTTCCGCGCCGCCCTCATCGGCTTCGCCGCGGCCCTCGCCGTAGTGGCCGTCCTGTGGCAGTCGTACTTCAGGCAGGGGCTGATCCCGCCCGTCGCCAAGGTCTACGCCGACACCGTCAAGAACGGGCTGGGCGAGCCGGGTGTGCTGCGCACCCTGCTGCTGTGGGCCATCCCCGGCGCCATCATCCAGCTCATCGGCGGGACCAAGCGGCAGATGGGCGTCATGCTCGCGACCGGCCTGCTGATCCTCACGCCGAATGCCTGCTGGCTGGTCCTCGCCGCGCTCGCCGTGCGCGTCGGATACCGCAAGTGGCGCGGCCCCGCCGCCGACGAGGAGCTGAACCTGGTCGGCGCCGGCCTCATCGCGGGCAGCTCCCTGGGCGACTCGGCCCAGATCATCAAGGCGAGCTAGCCCCCCTCTACCACCTTCGTTCATACGCACCACCGCAAGGAGAAGATCCATGGAGATGTTCAGCCGGCTCGAGCCCCGCCCCGAGTACCTGAGCTACGAACTCGCCCTCGCCGCTCGCAAGCTCGTCGAGCAGGTCATGCTGGTCAAGCCCGGCGAGCACGTCGTCCTCACCGGCGACACCAGCAGCGACCGCCGTGTCGTGGACGCCACCGCCCAGGCCGTCGCGGCTGCCGGGGCGCACCCCGTCGTCGTCTGGTACGAGACGATGCCCAGCTCCTCCATGGAGCCGCCGCGCCCCGTCGCCGGCGCCATAGCCGACGCCGACGTCTGGATCGAGTTCGCCGTCTCGTACGTGATGCACTCCGACGCGTTCCGCCGCGCGATGGCGAACGGCTGCCGCTACACCAACCTCACCGCGATGGACGTGCACATGCTCGTCGCGACGGTCGGCCGCCCCGACTTCGAGGGCGTCATCAAGCTCGGCAAGGCGCTCGTCCGCCTCCTGGAGCAGGCGGACGAGGTGCGCATCACCTCCGCCAACGGCACCGACATCACCGGCCGCAACGGCGACCGTCCCATCAATCTGCGGGGCAAGCCCGCCGAGAATCCCGGCGAGACCGTCATGCTCTCCGGCCAGATCTCCTGGAACCCGCTGGAGGAGACCCAGGACGGCGTGCTCGTCTTCGACGGTGCCCTGTGGCCGCCGGACCAGCTCGGTCTGCTGCGCACCCCGGTCCGCTGCACCGTCGAGAAGGGCGTCGTCACGAAGATCGACGGCGAGGGCCAGGACGCGGAGATCTTCCGCCGCTGGATGGAGTCCTGGGACGACCCGAACATGTTCCGCGTCGCCCACTGGTCCCTGGGGTTCAACCCGGGCGTGCCCGCGCCGACCGGCCGCATCGTGGAGGACGAGCGCGTCTTCGGCTGCGTGGAGCTCGGCATCGGCACCAAGGGCGCCTGGATCGGCGGCGAACCGTGGGTGTCCGCCGCCCACACGGACGGCTCGATCCTCGGCCCGTCGATCTACCTTGACGGCGAGTGCGTCGAGAAGGACGGCGTGTACGTGCACCCCGAGCTGGTCGAGATCTGCCGTGAGCTGGGCGTCGCCGGCTACTGACCGACGACCGCGTCCCCCCCGCCCCCGTTCACCCCGCCCCAGGAGCCGGACTTGACCGACGACCAGATCACGTACCGCCACAGCGGCCTCGTCTGCACCGATCACACCCTCGACGTACCGCTCGACCACGCCCGGCCCGACGGGCCCGGCATCTCCGTCTTCGCACGGGAGGTCGTGGCCGAGGGCATGGAGGGCCGTGAGCTGCCGCGGCTGCTCTGGCTCCAGGGCGGGCCGGGCGGGCGCGCGGAACGTCCGAACGCGGCGGGCGCCTGGCTGCGCCGCGCCCTGAAGGAGTTCCGCGTCGTCCTCCTCGACCAGCGCGGCACCGGCCGTTCCACCCCGGCGGACCGCACCACACTGGCCGGCCGGGCCGATGCCGCGCGGTACCTCACCTTTTTCCGGGCCGATTCGATCGTCCGCGACGCGGAGCTGCTGCGCCGCCGGATGCAGGGCGACCGGCCCTGGACGGTCCTGGGCCAGAGCTTCGGCGGCTTCGCCACGCTCACCTATCTCGGCCTCGCCCCCGAGGGCCTCGACCGGGCCCTGATCACCGGTGGCCTGCCCACGCTCACCGGTCACGCCGATGACGTGTACCGCGCGGCGTACCGGCGTACGCTCGCCGCCAATGCCCGGTACTTCGCGCGCTACCCGCTCGACCGTGCCCGGGCCGAGCGGGTAGCGGCCCACCTGGCGGACCACGATGTCCGTATGCCCTCGGGCGAGCGCCTGTCGGTGCGGCGGTTCCAGACACTGGGGATCACGTTCGGCACGGCGTCGGCCTTCGACTCCCTGCACTACCTGCTGGAGTGCGCCTTCGTCCCCGGGCGGGGCGGGCCGGTCCTCTCCGACACGTTCCTGCGGGGCGTCGACTCCGTCGTCTCCCTCGCGCCGCGTCCGCTGTACGCGGTCCTGCACGAGGCGATCTACGCGCAGGGCGGCCGTCCCACGGCATGGTCCGCCGACCGGGTCCGGGCGGAGTTTCCCGAGTTCGACGCCTCCGCTGGCGGACCGCTGCACTTCACGGGCGAGATGATGTACCCCTGGATGTTCGAGGAGGACCCGGCCCTCGTCCCCCTGAAGGCGACCGCGGACGCGCTCGCCCACCGCACGGACTGGCCCGCCCTCTACGACCTCGACCGTCTCGCGGCCAACACGGTGCCGGTCGCCGCGGCGGTGTACCGCCAGGACATGTACGTCGACCACGACCACGCCCTGACCACGGCGTCCCGGGTACGCGGCCTGCGCACCTGGGTGTCCGAGACCCATCTGCACGACGGCGTGAAGGCCGACCCGGGGGTCCTGGACCGCCTGCTGTCCCTGTCCTAAGGGCTGTCCCGCAATTCCCGGCGGGCGCACGACGACAGCTGCGGCACCTCGCCGCGTTGTCGAAACGCCCGAATACGTCCAGTATGCGGGCGCCTCTCCGCCTTGCGATGCACCGCATCTGACGCCGCGCGCTGATCCACCGGAAATTGCGGGACAGCCCTTAGGGAAGCCGCCGGACGCGAAACGAGCCCTCGACTGCGAAGTCGGGGGCTCGTTCACGGCCAGGGGACGCGGGGCGGCACATCACCGCCTGCGGGCCCAGCCGTTTCCTATCCCAGCCACGTGGAGAGCCAGGGCCGTAAGACCCAGCAACATCACGTTGGTCGAGGAGAAGACATCGTTGGTGCTGATATCCGCCGCGTTGATCAGGAACGACACGAAGAAAAGCACTGCGGCGACTATGCCGAGCATGGCAGGCCCCTTCCGTAGAAGCGAAATTCTTTGTGCACCGTTACCGCGGACCCGGGCAGCGAGGAATTCACCACCGGTACCAGCGGCCTCGCTTGCCGTTCGCCGTCGGCCGGATCACGAATCCGAGCAGCCAGACCACCAGCACGATGACGGCGATCCACCACAATGCCTTGAGTGCGAATCCGGCACCGAAGAGAATCAGGGCGAGCAGAAGAACAAGAAGGACAGGAACCATGATTATCAACCTCCAAGACGTCCTGTGCCCCGAAGGTTCGGCTTCACTCACATGACCTTACGCAAATCTTATGGGGCGCTTTGAAACGCTCATTCGACGGTCCACCGGAAGGAGCGCGCACCGGGGCATCGGAACACAGCGTGTTCACGTCACTGCGCATCCGTCCGCCCGGTCGCTCGGGCGAGCTCCGGCGAGTAGGGGCCCCTGGCGGCGTGCGGGTCGGTCCCGGCCCCCTGCCGCCCGCGCTGGGACACCGCCGGGCCGTGCCGTTCCCGTACCGTTGACCGGGCAGCCCCTGATCCCGGAGTCATCATGCAAAGCCCTCCGCCCTCCCGGCGCCCGGAGCACGTCCCGGACGGGTTGTTCGAGCTCGACGACCTGTCGGCCGGGCCCGAGAGCTCCAGGGCGCCCGGGCCGCTCTTCCGTGACTCGGAGCAGGCACGCCGCATGCTCGCGGTACGGGAGATCCATGCCGAGCCCGGGGCCGCGGCGTCGTGGCAGGGCAGGCGGATCCTCGCCCGCTTCCCGGACGCCGAAGTCGTGCCCGTCGATTCGCACTGGCGCATCCCGGGCCTGCACGGCAACCAGGGGAATGCCGAACGCTGGGTGCGGATCAAGAGCACGGTGCTGGTGCTGGGGGAAAGGAAGACGTTCAGTGTGCGGCCCAACGGCCGCTCCGCCGACTGGATCGCCCCGGGCGGCGCCAACGGGTGCGCGATGGCCTGTGCCTACTGCTACGTCCCGCGGCGCAAGGGCTACGCGAATCCGGTCACGGTCTTCACCAACATCCACGGCATCGTCTCCCGGCTGGCCCGCCATGTCGCCGCCCAGGGGGTCAAGGGGCAGCCGAACCAGTGCGACCCCGACGCCTGGGTCTACGACATCGGCGAGAACAACGACTGCTCCGTGGACGCGCTGATCAGCGAGAACACCGCCGATCTCGTCGGTGCCTTCGCCCGCTGGCCCACGGCGAAGGCTTCCTTCGCGACCAAGTTCGTCAACCCGGACCTCCTGCTGCTCGACCCGCGCGGCCGCACGCGCGTCAGGTTCTCCGTGATGCCTCCGGACGACTCACGGCTGCTGGACATCCGGACCAGCCCGGTCGAGGACCGCATCGCAGCGGCGGCGGACTTCGTCGAGGCCGGCTACGAGGTCCACTTCAACCTGTCGCCCGTCGTCATCAGGGACGGCTGGGAGGAGGCGTGGGCCCAGTTGCTGCGGCGGATGGACGATGTCCTGCCCGCCACGGTGAAGCGCCAGGCGGCGGCCGAGGTGATCATGCTGACGCACAACCGTCAGCTGCACGAGGTCAACATGGCCTGGCACCCCCGGGCGGAGGACCTCATCTGGCGCCCCGGCATCCAGCAGACCAAACGGTCCGAGAACGGCAGCCTGAACGTGCGCTACCGGGACGCCGCCAAGGCCGCCGCCGTGGAGACCATGCGCCGCCTGGTGCACACGCACGCCCCTTGGCTGCCGATCCGCTACGCGTTCTGAGTTCCGGGCCACCGGGGCGTGACGGGCGGCGTGACCTGCCCCTTCCTGGCCGCGCGGCGTCCGGCCGCGTACCCGCCGAGGCCGGCCGCGGTCAGTACGAGGCCCAGGATCGCGAACACCGCCGGGCCGGTGGGCACGGTCGCGCCCGGTACCACTCGTCCTCGTACGCCCGAGACCGCGAAGCCGCCTTCGTGCGCATCGAGGTGATAGCGGGAGTCGTTGGAGTTCGCGCGATGGTCGCCCAGCACGAAGAGTCGGCCCGCCGGGACCCGTACGTCGTACGGCTCGGCGTGCGGATCACCCTGCGTGTCCGCCACGTACGGCTCGTCGAGCGTCTTCCCGTTCACCGTGACCCGGCTTCCGTCGCCGGTGACGTGGTCGCCGCCGATGCCGATGACGCGCCGCAGCACCGGCTCGGTCATGTACCGCTCGGGCGGATCGATGAGGACGACGTCACCCCTGTGTATGCCGTCCGAGCCGACCCGTCCGACCAGCACGTGGGCCCCGGGCGGGAATCCCGGCCGCATGGAGTCGCCCCCGACCGTCACCGTGTCGTACCACCCGACGCCGTGAGCGACCGAGCCGGCCAGCAGCACGAGCCCCACCGGCGTCAGCACCCAGGCCGCCGCCCGCCATCCCCGACCCGCACTCCGCCACCCCATGGGGCCTCCACCCGTTGTCCTGATCCCCCGCACACTCCACACAGCGTGCCCGGCGCGCGAACCGTCACGGGCGAGGTCGTCAGGTCCGTGACGGACGCCGGCGGGCCGCACCGGGCGGAGGCGTCCGGCAACCGCACGGACCGGGGCCGGACGACGGGTGGTGGCGCGTCGAAGCCGCCCGCGCCACCGCCGTGTGGCGCGACGCGTAGGCCGGGCGCGCCGTCAGCAACGGGCCGCCCGGCCCGCGCGGACGGTAACGGGTGGTCAGTTGGCCCAGAGGACCGGGCTGTCGCTGTACGCGTCGCCCTCCTCGAACGACGCGACCGCGATGGGGTCGGTCTTCGTGGCGCTGAGCGAGCACGTCTCGTACGAGGCGCCCTTCGTGGTGAAGTCTCGGGGGGCCGTCTCACTGTCGCACTTGCCCGGGAGGTCACCGATCAGGATGACGCCCGTGGGGGCGCCGCCCGCCAGCTTGCCGCGCAGCCTCAGTGAGGAGTAGGAGAGGTCGGTGCCGCCGACGTTCTCCACCTTCATCCGGATGTAGTAGGGCGTCATGCCCTTCGCCTTGTCACCGAAGGGGGCCATGTCGGCCTCGGTGCCCTTCTCGATCGCCGTGACCGTCACGGCGACCGTGCCCTTCTTTGAAGTCCCGTATGTGAACGGCAGGACCGCCCGGTCACCGACCTTGAACTTCGTGCCCGGTGCGGCGACGTCACCGCTGGGCGCGGTGGAAGCGTCGTCGCTCGGCTCCGCGGAGGGGCTGTCACTGCTCGGGGCGGGCGAGGCCGGGGCGGAGGCCGAAGGCGATTCCTGTCCCGTTGCCTCGTCCTCGCCGTCGTTGCAGGCCGTGAGCCCGAGGCCCAGGGTGGTGAGGGCAACTGCGATGACGATGCGTCCCTTGCGTATCATTTTGACCTAACTCGCGGTAAGGGCTGCGTTGTACGACAGCCGGGGTGTTCAACAACTGGACCGTGCGCCCGGGTGCGCCGGGTGCCACGGCGACGGCAGTGCGTCAATGAGGCGCGCCGCGACACCCCACTCACACTGGGCCAGGAATGACACAGACTCGTCCCAGGGAAGGCACAGCCACGCGACGACTGTTCACCGTCACTGTGTGTGCAAGTGGTCCGTGACGCGGCCACCGTGCGGTTCCTCACGACGGCGCCGCCCGTCCTCCCGGAAGCGGCTTGTACGCTGCACCCATTCGACGGGCATCAGTTCGGGCGCGGGCGTCCGGGACGGGAACGCGGGGTCTTCCATGAGCGACGCACATCAGACAGGAAGCCGCGGACCGGGCTTCTCGGTCGGTGCGCGCGTCATCGCGGTCCTCCTCCTCGCCGTGATGGGGGCCGTCGGCGCCTGGCTCCAGCGCGACGCACGGCAACACGCGGAGCCGCGAACGGAGTTCACCGCGACCAACCCGCCCACCGGTCTGCCCGCCGCGCTCACCACCGGCCAGCACCTCCGGTGGTCCCGCTGCGCATCTCCGCGGTCGGCGCGCACGGGCTACGACTGCGCCGTCATGAAGGCGCCCCTCGACTACCGGAAGCCGGACGGCCGGACGATCGACGTCGCGCTGATACGGCGCAAGGCCACCGGGCAGAACAGCCGGCGCATCGGTTCCCTCGTCCTCAACTTCGGCGGTCCCGGCGTCTCCGGCGTGAGCGGACTCCCCGCACGCATCCGCCAGTACGGACCGCTGCTCGACCGCTACGACCTGGTCTCCTTCGACCCGCGCGGCGTGGGCGCGACCATCCCCGTGCGCTGCGGGAAGACCGCGGGGGGCACCGCGTCCGAGAGGTTCGACGCCTGTACCGAGCGCTCCAAGGCGGTCCTCCCGTACATCAGCACCTCGCGCACCGCGCGCGACCTCGACCTGATGCGGTACCTCCTCGGCGACAGGCGGCTGCACTACTTCGGCGTCTCGTACGGAACGGCGCTCGGCGCGGCCTACGCCCACCTGTACCCGTCGCACGTCGGGAGGCTCGTCCTCGAAGCGTCGGTCGATCCGACCGAGGACCTCGACGAGGAGCAGGTGTCGCAGGCCAAGGCGGTCCAGGCGGCGTTCGACCGGTTCGCCGCGCACTGCGCGGCCCACGTCCGCGACTGCCCGACCGGCGACGGGCCCGAGGAGGCCGCCCGCCGCATGGCGCGTCTGGCCGGCCGCCTGGAGAAGAAGCCCGCCCCGGCCGGAGGCGGCAGCACCCTCGACGCCGACGACTTCGCGTACGCCGTCGGAGACCTTCTGGCCCGCGGCACGGACGGCTGGCAGCCGCTGGCCGAGGCGCTCACCGCGCTGACCGACCACAACGACGGCCGCCCCCTGGCCAAGGGCTCGGACCGAAGCGGCTCCGCCGACGGAACGGCGGCCCCGCTCGACGACGGCCGTTTCGCCCTGAACGCGATCACCTGTGCGGACTCCAGCCTGCGCCCTGACCTGGACCGCCTCGGCAGGGACTCGGCACGCGTCGAGGCCGCGTCGCCCGTGTTCGGCGCGGCCTGGTCCTCGGGCGTCTACCTCTGCTACGACTGGCCGTTCGACGGCGAGCGGGTCACCCCTCGGGTGAACGCCGACGGCGCGGATCCCATTCTGGTGGTCGGCGGAACCGGTGACCCGATCACCCCGTACGCGGGGGCACGCCGTATGGCCCGCGCTCTGGGCGAGGGCGTGGGCGTCCTCCTGACGGCCGAGGAGGAGGGCCACGGGACGTACCCGCAGAACCGCTGCGTCGTGGAGACGGTCGACCGATACCTCCGCACGGGGCGCGCTCCGGCCTCGGGGACGGTGTGCCGGGGCGACATGTCCTGACGCGAGTCAGGTGGTGGGGCCGCGTGCCTGCCGCATCGCGGTGAGGCGGGACACGTACGGGGCGGGCGGCTTGCGCATGCGCCGGTGCCCGCGCCGTCCCGCGCCGCCGGAGACGTCTTCCCCGTGATCCACCCCGTTGTCGTGCCGGGTGAAGTCCCGCACTCGGCCCATGCGCAAGCCGCCCAGTACAGGCACGGCGGCGAGGTCATCACGCGACGGGCGCCGGCATCGAGCAGGCGGAGGCGGGTCCGCCGGAGTACCGGTACGCGTAGCGGTCCGGGGCCACGGCGTCGGCTCGGAGCGCGTCGAACGCGCTGCCGGCAAAGAGGGTCGCTCTACGGCCACCTGACGGTCCTGGCCCGGACGGCCGCGCAGGGGCCGCAATCCCCCGCAGGGGTGACCCGACCTGATCGAACGAGTTTCAGCGACGACACTCCAGAGGCCCCATGGCCTGAGCCCTCCATGAGAACTTGTGTTCGCAGAATGTCCTCCGATCCGGCCGTTACGGGTCCGGATCCACCGCGTTTTTAGAGCATCAGTGCCACATCGACGCCCAGACGGAGGAACGCCATGCACCCCGCCCCTTCCCCCTCGCAGCAGCCTCCTGAAATCGAACAGCGGCGCCCGGTGAACGCGAGCGGCCATGAGTGAGCCCACCGGTGCACCGGCCGACAGCGTCCCTGGACCGCGCCCCGTACCCTTAGCGCCCGCGCCCTCCGGAGCGGCTCCCGGGACGCAGATGCGTTACGTCGATCTCACCGGCAGCCGTGAGGCGGCCGGCCGGTCGATCCGGATGCGGGACATGGCCCGCCGGCTGCCGCAGCTGGTGCGCCGCTCACTGGCCCTGGCCTGGCGGGTCGACCGGCGGGCGACCGTCGGCCTCCTCCTGTGCCAGGTGGTCACCGGAGCGATGCAGGCCCTGGGCCTGGTCGCCATCGCGGGCACCCTGACGGCCCTGCTGCGCGACGGGGACGTCTACCACCGTCTCCTGGAGGCATGGCCGTCCGTCGCCCTGCTCGCCGGCGCCGCCGGAGTGCGGGCGCTCCTGGGCATCACCGTCAACTGGCTCTCCTCCAGGCTGGGTCCGCTGATGTCCCGCGAGGCGGAGCAGATGCTGCTCACCGGCTGCGCCGAGGTGGAGTTGTGCGCGTACGACGACCCCGACTTCAACCGTGACCGCGAGGCCGCCGACCGCGGTGCCCAGGTCACCGGCGACCTGATCAACGAGGGGCAGGACCTGATCGCCTCGGCCGCCGCCTTCCTCGCCGGGGCCGTGGTGCTCGCCGGTGTGCACTGGGTGCTTCTCCCCCTGCTCGTCGCGGCCAGCCTGCCGCAGGCCGTGGCCCAGGTCAGCGCCGCGCGCGTCCGCTACCTGGCCAACCTCCGCAGCAACGGCGACAACCGGATGCTGTCCGTGCTGCGGTGGCACATCTACACCAAGGACGCCGCCGACCAGATCCGCGCCGGGACCATGGCCGACTTCCTGTCCGGCCGGTACCGGGACACCGTCGCCCGCATCAACCGCGAGGACCGCGCCGCCGCCGATCAGGGCGCGCGGATGTCCCTGGCCGGCGCGGTGTGCGGAGGGCTGGGCTCGGCGGTGGTGTGGGCGGCGGTCGTGTGGCTGCTCGCGACCGGCCGGATCAGCGTCGGCCGGGCCGGTACGGCCGTCTTCGCCCTGCAGACCGTCGGCATGTCGGTCCGCGGTCTGGTGGCGGTCGGTGCACGGGCCGTGCGGACGGGGCTGTACATGGACGACTGGACCGGTTTCCTCGACAGGGCGGGCGGCTTCCGCATGCGCCGGGGCCCGCGCCGTCCCGCGCCGCCGGAGACGATCGAGGTCGCGTCGGTCACGCACCGCTACGCGGGCAAAGAGCACGACGCCCTGTCCGGGGTGTCCCTCACCCTGCGCCGGGGCGAGGTCACCGCGCTGGTGGGCTTCAACGGCTCCGGCAAGTCGACGCTGTCGAAGCTGGTCAGCGGACTCTACCTGCCCACCGAGGGGCAGGTGCTGTGGGACGGCGTCCCCACCACCGAGGCCGACCCGCGGGCCCTGTGGCGGCACGTCGCCCTCGTACCCCAGGACTACGCGCACTGGCCCCTGACCGTGCGCGAGAACGTCACCCAGGGGCAGCCCACCGCGCGCGGCGACGCGGCGGTCCGGGAGGCGTGCGAGGCGGCCGACGCCGACGAGGTGATCGACAAGCTGGGCGCGGGCCTGGACACCCTCCTGGCCCGGGAGTGGCTGAACGGCGAGGAGCTCAGCGGCGGCCAGTGGCAGCGCATCGCCCTGGCCAGGGCGTTCTTCCGCCCGGCCGGGCTGCTGGTCCTCGACGAGCCGACGGCCAACCTCGACCCCCGTGCCGAGTTCCGCATCTTCCAGCGGCTGCGGTCCCTGGCTCGGGACCGGGCGGTACTGCTGGTGACCCATCGCATCGCGAACGTGGCCGTCGCCGACCGCATCGTCGTGCTCGACACGGGCCGCGTCGTCCAGGAGGGCACGTACGCCGAGCTATCCGAACAGCCGGGTCCGTTCCGGGAGTTGCTCTCCTACCAGATCACCTCCGAGCCGGACGACGACAAGCACGAGGCGCCCGCGTGAGCCGCCCCGTCTGCTGCCCGCCGGAGACGTCCTGGACAAGGCGTCCTCCCGGCTGGTGTTCCGCCGGCCGGGCCGGGGCGGACGGCTGCCGGGCCCGGTCCGGCGCGGGGGCGCGGTCGCGGCGGCCCCGGGAGAAGCGTGACCGTCCGGCCGTGCGGACGTGGGGTGGAGCCGTGCGGACGGGATACTGCACCCGTCCGCACGGCTCCGGCCCCGACCGCACCCCGGCCGACACCGTAAGTACCCTTCGAACGGAGAGAGATGACCACGACATCCGCACCCGACGAACTCCCCGGTGTGGCGAAGCGCGAGGAGGCGTACGGGACGCTGCGTGCCTCGGCCGCGCTGTGGGCCGGCACCAGTGTGCTGATCACCAACCGGCGCGGCCAGGTGCTGCTCCAGCGGGTCAGCTACCGGCCCACCCGCCTACTGCCCGGCGGAGCCGTCGAGAAGGGCGAGTCACCGGCCCGGGGCGCCGCCCGCGAGCTGGAGGAGGAGCTCGGTATCGCGGCGACCGTGACCCGCGGGCTGGCCGTCGACTGGGTCTCCCCCAGCGGCCGGACGACGCACCCGGCCATGCGTTTCCCGGGCGAAGTGCTGCACGTCTTCGACGGGGGTGTCTGGGACGACGAACGCGTCGCGGCCATCCGGCCCGCCCCGGGTGAGATCGACGGCGTCGAGTTCGCCGAACCCGCCGCCCTTCCCTCGTTGATGTCTCCCGACGACGCCCGCCGCGCCCTGTCCGCACTCCGCGCCCGCATCAACGGCGCCGGGCCCGTGCTCCTGGAGGACGGGCTCCCGATCGCCCCCACCGTCCTCGACCGGGTCGGCGCCCTGCGCACCGCCCGGGCCTGTCACCACCTGCCCTTCCACCCCGGCCCCGTGCCCGCCGGCCTCACGGTCCGCCAGTCCTGGGTCTGGGCCTTCGCCCCGGACGGGCGCGTCCTCGTGCTTTTCGGACCGGGCACCGGCGCGTCCTGTCTCCCCGGCGGTACGCCGGAACCGGAGGACGGCGGCGATCCGCTGGCGACTGCCGTCCGGGAATGCCGCGAGGAGGCCGCCGCTGAGCTCGGTGACACCCGCTACCTCGGGTATCTGTCCGACCCGTCCGGCGCCCGCGCGAGGGTCCGTTACGCCGGCGCGCTCGCGAGTCTGGGCGAGGCCGCCGTCGATCCGGCCACCGGTCAGACGTACGTACGCGTGCTGGCCACCCCGGAGCAGGCTCTGGAGTTCTTCGACTGGGGGCCGTCCGAGTCGGCCGCCCAGCTCGCGGCCGCCCACCGGGGCCGCGTCATGCTCGGCATCCCCGAGGCCGTTCACCCCCAGCCCGTCACCGAGATCACGCGCCCCACCACCTGGTAGCGCTCCTCTCTGCCGAAGGGGCATCCGATGACCAGCGCTCCCGCGCCTCCTTCAGGGACAGCCCGGACCGGGCACTGCCGGTGCCGCCCCATCACGTACCGGGTGCTCAGTGACCCGATCGATCCGCACCTGTGCTCGTGCCCGCACGAGACGCGCGTCTCCGACACGGTCATGGTCACCGGCTTGAGCCTCACCGACCGCGGCGGCACCGACCCGGTCGGACCCTCCTACCGGCAGGAGGCCGTTCCCTGGACGACCATCACCTCGCCCCGCAGCCGTTCCGTCAGGCCCGTCTGCGTCGCCGGCTTTCCGGAGGTGTTCGCCGAGTACGAGCGCCGAGCGCCTGGGCGTCGGCCGCGTGCTGTCCGTCATGGCCGATGACGCGGCCCGGGCCGGACTCCAGGACGAACGACCCGCCCAGTGAGATCCGTACGGCGTTCTCAGGACGCGCTCCTTCCGAGGCGCCGACGGGGCGAGTGGAGCGGCCTTTCCCCGCCCCGGAATCGGGAGGGGAAAGGCCGCCGGGGTCAGCAGGGGCGGATGTGGAAGACGGGGGTCCAGGAGGCGGTGCCGGTGCCCTTGGCCACGTGGGACCAGCGTTCGCTGCCGTCGCTGTTGTAGAAGCGGGCGCGGGTGCCCGATGTCTGGTTGTTGTTGAAGGTGCCGTCGCCGACGCCGTTGAAGTCGTAGTAGCCGCAGTAGTAGTAGTCGTAGTTGTAGCCGCGCCCGTCCGTGATGCACAGGTGCCCGTTGGCGCAGGCCAGGGCCGTTCCCGGCGAGGCCAGATTGCGGGTTTCGGCCTGTCCGGGGACCGGGAGCGTGACGGTGCCGCCCTGGGTGGCGAGGGAGTTCGCGGAGGTCTGCCGGGCCTGGGGCTCCTGGGCGCGTACCGCGTCGACCTGTCGCTGGAGTTCCCCGGCCTGCCGGTCGGTGAGGCCGGCGGCCCGCGCCTGCGCGGCGTAGCTCTGCTGACCGCTCGGGGCGGGGGTCGTGGCGTGGGCGGACAGGGCGGGACCGGCGATCAGGGCCGCGGCGGCGGCGATCAGTCCGGCGGAACGGCGGAACGAGACACGCTTCAAGGTCTTCTCCTCGGGTTGGCCGTGCGCCTCTTTGAGGTGCACGGCCAGCCTTTCCAACTGAGCGCCGTTTCAAGGGACATAGCGGAGATGTTCACCGTTAAGTGGTGCAGATGCCTTTTTTCGCACGGGCAAGAATCCACCGAGCGTCTGTGTCAGTCCCGGCCGACGGCCTACGCCAGCACCCATCGGGGCGCGTGACCGGGCACCTTCGGGCAGACGAAGACGTGCAGATCGCGGTCCCGGCCGAAGCGGAGCCGCGTGGGTCGTGTGACGGAGACACCGCCCCGGATCGACGCCTTGCCCTTCAGCAGCGGGTCCCGGTCCTCCCGTGGCGCCCAGCTGTGCGAGCCGCCGTCCGTCTCGCAGCCGTCAGCCGTCAGCAGGAGCTCCATGGGCATGCCGCAGGGCGCACAGGTGACGGCCATCGGGCCCGTCGACGCCCAGCTGGGGTAGCCGCCGACACGCCAGCCGGGAGGAATCGACAGGTCGTACTGGTAGTTCGGGGCATCGGATCCGTGCTCCGCCGCCTGCGCGTCGTCCCATGCGTCGATGCGTGCGATCAGGGACGGGGGCAGCGTGTCGTCCTCGGCCCAGGGGTACGTGTCCACTTCCTCCGGGTGCAGGACACAGGGTTCGGGAAGTTCGTCCTCCCACCGCAGGAGGGGCGTCCGGGGTGGCGCGGCGAGGAAGTGTTCCGCCCGCTCCGTCCGTGCGGCCTGTCGTCGCCGCAGGTGGTAGCGGCGCTCCATGTACGGGCCGTGGGTGAACGGGCAGCGGAAGAGCTGCACCAGGTCCGCTCCGTCAGGCCCGCAGGCGAGTCCCGGAATGTCGCGGCGGAAGAGCTGGGCCAGCCCCATGAAGGGCGCCGGGCCGCCGTCCGCAGCGGTCTCCTCGGTGGGCCACGGCCTGCTCGGCGGCCATGCCCCCGCGGCCCGGGCGCCGCGGATCTCCTCCGGCGCGTACCCCTCGGTCTCACGCCGGTGCGGCTCACGGCAGAGCGGCCAGGGCTCGTCCGCCGGCCACAGCATCGGCCCGCCGATATGGCTGTCGCGTATGCCGGGCCGCCCCGGTCTGGGGTGCAGCCGTGTCGTCCGGGCCCGGTAGGGGGCCAGTTCCGGGAACACGGCTTCCACGGAGACCGGTCTGGCCGGCGTGGTCCTCGTCATGTCCGGTCGGCTTCGCGCGGGAACGCGCGGGCGCCCCGGAGCCGCGGGTTCGCCGCCCGGTGTACCGGCTCGGCGCCCGGAAAGCCGCTGCCGCCGATGATCAGGACAGTCATGCCGCCTCACGCTACAGGCGGACGCCGTTCCGTCGAAGCGGCGCTGCGCCCCGCTCGGTACGCCGTCACCCGGCTTCCGGGGCGTCGTCCCCCGCACCGGCGCGCACCTGACGGGTGCGGCCGCGCCAGGACACGGTCAGCCGACGGTCACCCAGGTCGCGGCAGCCAGCGTGAGCGGAACGGGGCACGCCACCGCGCACAGCAGCAGCGCACGCCGGGGCGGAGCCATGCGGCGCACCGGCGGAACGAAGGCCAGGGCGGCCAGCAGAGCGGCCCCGCCGGCCAGGCACGCCGCGTACGTCGCGAGAAACCCGCCGGCCGGCGTCCCGGAAGCCGCTCCCCAGACGGAGACCATCCACACCAGGAAGGTCAGCCACGCCACCGATATGGCCGTGGCGGCGCCGAGCAGGGCCGCCGCCACGGCAACTCCGGGCCGCACAGCGGAGGTCGACGGGGCAGGTCCCCACGGGGCCGGGGGCTTGGCTTGGGTCCGCGTATTCATGCCGCGATGATCGCCCGTAGCCGCCGCGCCCTCATGAGCCTCGCTACTCAGCCGTACGCATCGACGTACTCAGCCCCGCTTCACCCAACTCGCCCGCTTGGCGGCTCGGTTCAGCCGGTCGGCAGCGTCGGCAGGTACCGGGGCGCGCGCCGGCCGTCCAGCCGGTGTTCCACCGCCGCGCCCAGGGAGAGCAGGTCGGCGTCCTGGTGGTTGCCCGCCATGAGGAGCAGCCCGACCGGCAGTTCGCCCACGAAGCCGGCCGGCACCGACAGGGACGGGTATCCGGCGACGGCGGCGGGAGTCGACGACGGGATCACGTCGTTGTCACCCCGGCCGCAATCGGTGGTCCAGGCGGGCGGGTTCGCCGGGGAGGCGATCGCGTCCAGGCCGTGCTCGGCCATGACCTCGTCGATGGAGCGGCGGGACAGGATCGCCAACTCCGCTCGCATCGCGAGGTATTCCGGATCGGTTGTGGGCGGTGCGGTGAGGGCCTGCTCGAAGAGTTCCTGCCCGGCGAAGCAGGTCTGCTCCTGCGGGTGGGTCCGGTTGAAGGCGATCAGTTCGGCCAGGTCGCGCGGCCCCTTCCTGGTCGCGAGGTACGCGTCGATGTCCCGGTGGAACTCGCTGAGCAGGGCCGGGAATTCGAGTTCGGCCAGGCGCTCCTGGTACGGCAGGTCCACCTCCACGATCTCGGCGCCCGCCGCTCGCAGCCGCTCGGCGGTGCGCGTCATGAGGGCGTCGACCTCGGTGCCGAGCAGCGGCAGCCGCCACAGCCCGATCCGCTTGCCGCGCAGTGCGCCGGGGCGGACCGCCGCTTCCGCGAGGCCGGAAGCGGGCTCACCGCCGCTGAGGACCGACAGGGTGAGCGCGGTGTCGACCACGTTCCGCGCCATGGGGCCGGCGGTGTCCTGTTCGGCGGAGATCGGGACGACGCCCGACTGACTCACCACGCCGAGGCTCGGCTTGAGGCCGACGACGGCGTTCATCCCGGCGGGGCAGACGATGGAGCCGTCCGTCTCG
This sequence comes from Streptomyces sp. SID9727, assembly GCF_010550605.1. Classification (GTDB taxonomy): domain Bacteria; phylum Actinomycetota; class Actinomycetes; order Streptomycetales; family Streptomycetaceae; genus Streptomyces. Next base: position 7,085 of record NZ_JAAGNI010000345.1, on the reverse strand, counting down.
GTGCCGATCGCCACCTGTGCCAGCGAGGCGGCGAGGGCGGCGGCCGATCCGGCGGACGAACCGCAGGGGTTGCGGTCGAGGACGTACGGGTTGCGGGTCTGGCCGCCCACCGCCGACCAGCCCGATGTGGGCTTCGCCGCACGGAAGTTGGCCCACTCGGACAGATTGGCCTTGCCGAGGATCACCGCGCCGCCCGCCCGCAGCTTGGCGACGAGCTCCGCATCGGTCGCCGGCGGCTTGCCGGTGAGGGCGAGGGACCCGGCGGTCGTCGGCATGTCGCGGGTGTTCACGTTGTCCTTGAGCAGGACGGGGATGCCGTCGAGCGGGCCGCGCGTCCGGCCGAGGCGGTGCCGGATGTCACTGGCCACCGCCTGCCCCAGGGCCGTGGGACTGGTGTGCAGGACCGCGTTGATCCTCGGGTCGACGGCCTTGATCCGCCGCAGGTAGGCAAGGGTCAGCCGGACCGAGGACAACGACCCGCGGGCCATGCGGGCCTGCAGTTCGGGGATGGTGACCGTGTCGAGGTCGATGCCGCCGACCAGCGTGGACTCGGCGGATCGCGCCGTGCCGTTGGGGCGGGACTGAGCGGCTGCCTGCGGACCGGGCGCCACCGCGATCAACGGGGCCACGACCAGGATCGCGGTCAGGGCCGCCATGCTTCTCGTCTTCATGGCGGACACCCCACTACACGCGGCCGTGCGGCACAAGAGGCCCTCGCCTCGCCCCGTGGCGATGTCTCAGAACAGCCGCCCGGCGAGCAGTTCGGAGCGGGTCAGCTCCAGCAGCCGGCCCATCCAGTTCCGCCCCCGGTCGTCGGGGACGTCCCGCCAGAAGGGTGAGTCCGCGAAGCCGGTGTAGCTGATCCTGGCGTCCCCGGTGGAGAGGAGGACCCGGGCGAGGTCGGGGTGCTGGGTGAACTTCGCGCGGAGGAGTCCGGCCATGACCGCGAGCCGGACGTCGGACCAGTCGCTCCGGCGCGGCGCCCGCCCGCCCAGCTCCTGCGCCTCCCTGCCGGAGGCCGCGTCCCGGATCGCGCTCCGGTCGGAGGCCTCGGCCGCCGACAGGGCCCAGTACCCGTGCTGGACGGAGGCGTAGGAGTCGCCGGCGAACTCGACGGGTGCGGGAAAGTCGTTGCGGAGCACGAACAGCCCCGGCTCGTCCGGCCATCCCTGCGGGTAGACGGTTTCGCTGGAGACGAGCGGCGGCCGGCCGGGTTCCGCCGGGTCGTCCGCGTGCTGGGCCGCTCGCCGCTCCCCTTCGTCCTGGACGGCCTTGTTCACGCGGGCGAAGTAGTCCAGGACGCTCTGGTGCATCTCGGCCGTGACCACCGGGCCGTCGCCGTCGACGGCCTCGCCGGTCTCCGTGAACAGGATGCGCAGAGGACGGTCCTGGCGGTCCATGTCGCCGAGGACGTAGATCCGCAGGTGCGCGGGCACCGCCAGGTAGGCCGCGCGGAGAAGTTCCCGGTTCGGCTCGGTCGGCTGCCGCTCGTACCGCCTGATCGCATCCCAGCAGCGCTGCCCGGAAGTCGGCCGCCCGTTGAGTGCTTCGACACGGTCGGCGACTTCCAGGAGGAAGCCCTTCGGTGTCAGCGGTTCGCCGGACCGGGACTCCCACTTCGACGGCGGGTCGGGAAGCGGTGGCGCCTCCGGATCGGTCGCCGTCCAACGGCCCTCCGCCAACTTCCTCGCGAGGCCGGCAAGGTCGGTATGTTCGCCGCAGGTGATCCTTCCGTCGGCGAAGACGACCAGGTCGTCGAGGTAGTACCCGCCACCCATCTGGTTCCGCCGCCAGATGTGGCACCAGGCTCCGTCGATTCTTTCCCCGTCCACCATCCGGTACGTCGGTCCCCGCCATGTCATGGACGCACGCTATCGCGTCCGACGCGCACGTGGATCCGGCGCCGGGGCGCCCGCTCCCCGCACGGCGATACGGCCGGCCCCGGCCCGGGCGCCGCCGCACACCATTTAGCTACCTTGACATAGGTATCCCTGGATACCTATGCTCGCCGGCGTGAGTCAGAACAGCGCGTCCGCGCAGAGCGTCAGCCAGGTGGCCTCCGGCCTCGTGGCGTGCCTGCCCGCGCTGTCCCGTGCCCTGGACCGGCGCGTCGGCCAGGAGTTCGCCGCCCCCAAGCCGCCGGAGGCGCAGCTCGCTCTGCTGCGGCATGTCGAGGCGCACGAGGGTGTCACGGTGCGCAAGGCCGCCGAGTCGTTGCTGATGAAGCCCAACAACGTCAGTGCGCTCGTCACGCAGCTCACCGAGCAAGGACTCCTCGAGCGGCGACAGGACGTGGCCGACAAGCGGGTCGCACACCTGTATCTCACCGCGAAGGCGCGGCGGGAGGTGGCCGAGGTGCACCGGCTGATGAGCGCGCACATCGCGGGCGCGCTGCGGACCATGACCGACGGCGATCTGAAGGCCCTCGGCGCCGCCCTCGGGACGCTGAACTCACTCGCCGAGCGGCTGCACTCCGACCAGTAGGCCGTCCGTACGGCCGGTTTCCAGGGGTGTGCTGTGTCGTGCACACCCCTCTTCGCGCTGCCGTCCCGTCTCGCGGCGGCCGCCACCGTCTCTCCGCGCGTGCGTACCGGCACGCGCCCCTCCGAAGGACTGAACCGTCGTGCCCTCCGAAGTTCTCAGCTCCCCCGCGCCCCTGGCCGGGTCCCCCGCCGAGCCACGTCCGGGTGGCGTGCGCGCCAACCCGTGGCTGACCCTGATCGCCGTCGCCTTCGGGCTGTTCATGGTCGGTCTCGACGGCTCGGTCGTCTCCATCGCCAACCCCGAGATCGGCCGGGACCTCGGTGCCACCACCGCCGATCTGCAGTGGGTGACCAACTCCTACCTGCTGGCCCTGGCAGCCGCGCTGATCCTCGGCGGCAAGCTGGGGGACCGGTTCGGACGCCGCACCTTCTACCTGATCGGCGTCGCGGGCTTCACCGCCGCGTCCGTCGCCATCGGCCTGTCGGGCTCCATCGAGGGGGTCATCGCCTTCCGGGCGGTGCAGGGCTTCTTCGGCGCGCTGCTGATGCCCAACACGCTCGGGATGCTGCGCGCCGTCTTCCCGCCGCGGAAGTTCGGCATCGCGGTCGGTATCTGGGCCATGGTCTCCTCCGTCTCCACGGCGCTCGGACCCATCGTGGGCGGCCTGTTGGTCGAGCACGTGAACTGGGAGTCGGTCTTCTACATCAACGCCCCGATCGGCGTCGCGGCCCTCGTCTTCAGCATCCTCGTCCTGCCCCAGACCCGTAACGCGGCCGCCGCGCGCGAGAAGTTCGACCTGCCGGGCGTCGTGCTGCTGGCCGTCGGCCTGCTCGCCGTGGTGTTCGGTGTCGTCAAGGGCGAGACGTGGGGGTGGACGTCGGGCAGCACGCTCGGGGCCATCGGGGCCGGCGTGGCGGTGCTGCTGCTGTTCGGCTGGTACGAGACGCGGTCGGCGCACCCGCTGCTTCCGATGCGGCTGTTCCGCAACCCGGCGCTGTCCATCGGGACCGTCATCACCGCGCTGAACTTCTTCATCCTGCTCGGTGTGATCTTCTTCGTCATGCTCTACCTGCAGAACGTGCGCGGCTTCACGCCGGTCCAGGCGGGTGTACGGACCCTGCCGCTCAGTCTCGCCTCGGTCGTCGCCTCTCCCCTGGGCGCCGTGCTCACCCAGCGGTTCGGTCCGCGCCTGACGATGCCGCTCGGCATGGCTCTGCAGGCCGCCGCCTGCTTCGTGATGCTCGGCTGGACCGCCGCATCCTCGTACTCCGCGCTGTGGCCGCCGTTCGTCGCACTGGGTCTGGGCGTCGGTATGGTCATGGCCTCCTCCTCCGACGCCATCGTGGGCAACGCGCCGGTCGAGGACGGCGGTGTCGCGGGCGGCCTGCAAGCCACCGCCCTGCAGATCGGCGGCGCCCTGGGGACCTCCGTGCTGGTGTCGCTCATCAGCAGCCGCGTCGGCTCCACTCTCACCGGTGAACTCACCTCGGCGGGCGTACCCGCGCCCGACGCCCAGGGCTTCGCCGCTGCCAAGGACGCGGTCTCCATGGGCGTCGCCCCGGTCTCGGCTCGCATGCCGGAGCAGCTGAAGGACGCGGTGGCCGAGGGCAGCCACCAGGCGTTCATGAACGGAGTGCACACCGCCGCGCTCGTCTCCGCCGTCCTGGCCGTCATCGGCATGCTCCTGGCGGTCACCGGCGTCCGGCGGGCGCCCGAGGAGGGCCGGGACCAGGTGGCGGCCGATGGATGACCGCATGAGCTAATGGGCTGATGAGCGACGACACGTACGACGTCACCGGCCGGGCGGCCGGCGAGCCCGCTCCGCGGACGCCGGCGCGGGTGGTCCGCCGGCGCCTGCGCGTGGTGCTGGCCGAGGACTCCGTCGTTCTCCGGGACGGCTTGGCCGAGTTGCTCGGCGCACGCGGGTGCGAGGTGGTGGCCACCGCGGGGACGGCGCCGGGCCTGATCGACGCGGTGGCCGAACACCGGCCCGACGTGGCCGTGGTGGACATCCGGATGCCGCCCACCCGGACCGATGAAGGCATTCGTGCCGCGGTGGAGATCCGCGCCTCCACGCCCGAGGTCGGCATCCTGGTGTTCTCGCAGCACGTCGAGACCGCCTGGGCTTCGCGGTTGCTGGCGGGCGGAGCGGCGGGGGTCGGATACGTGTTGAAGGAGCGGGTCGCCCGTACCTCCGAGTTCGTGGACGCGCTGCACCGGGTCGCGGACGGGGGCACGGCCCTCGACCCGGAGATCGTCACGCAGCTGATGCGGGGTGGGCGGCGCAGCCGGGTGGACGCCCTGACGCCCCGTGAGCGCGAGGTGCTGGAGCTGATGGCCCAGGGGCACTCCAACCGTTCGATCGCCGCACAGCTCGTGGTGTCGGAGCGGGCGGTGGAGAAACATGTCGCCGCCGTCTTCGGCAAGTTCGGTCTGCTGGCGACGGGCACCGACAACCGCCGGGTGAAGGCCGTCCTCGCCTACCTCGCGGAGACCGGGAGCCGGCCGGACGTCACAGACGGGACGGCAGTTCGGCCGTGACCACGGTCGGTCCGCCCGGCGGGCTGTCGATCCGCAGCTCGCCGTCCACCGCCGCGAGCCGTTCGGCCAGGCCCGTCAGCCCCGTCCCGGCACCGGGCGTGGCGCCGCCCCGGCCGTCGTCCCCGACGGACAGGCGGATGCGGTCCCGGGTCCGGCCGGCCGTGAGCTCGGCCGAGTGGGCGCCGCTGTGCTTGGCGACGTTGGTGAGGAGTTCGGCGGCGCAGAAGTAGAGGGCCCGTTCGATCGCGGGGTCCGGGCGTTCTGTCAGGTCGAGGCGGAGGGTGACCGGCACGGGCGAGGTGGCGGCGAGTCCCGGCAGCGCCTCGCCGAGGCCCCCTTCCAGCGCCACCGGGTGGATGCCCCGGGTGAGCCGTCGCAGCTCGGACACGGTCTCGTCGGTCTGCTTACGGGCGCGCTCGAGGAGGGCGCGCAGCCGTACGAGCTCCGGGGCGGGGGCGGGGGCGGGGGCGGGCGGGAGCTCGTCCTCGGCCAGCGAGAGGGTGATGGCCAGGGCGACCAGCCGGGCCTGGGTGCCGTCGTGCAGGTCGCGCTCCAGGCGGCGCAGTTCGTCGGTGCTCTGGGCCAGCAGGGTGGCGCGGGCGGTCTCCAGTTCCCGTACGCGCCGCTGGGTGCGGGCCGGGCCGAGGAGGAGCCGGGCGAGCCGGCGGTTCGCCCCGCTCAGCGCCCGGATCCCAGGAGGCACCGTGCACAGGATCGCCAGGCCCGCCGGCACGGCCGCGGCATCCAGCGGGCCGGCCGGGTGCGGCCCCGGTTCGAGCAGCCGGACCCAGAGCGGAAAGCCGGCCAGCCAGCCGCAGCCGAGGGGGAGGACCAAGGCGGCGGCGAACCCGAGCAGCCCCAGCGGCAGCCGCAGCAGCAGATAGAGCAGTGCCCGCCAGGCGGCCGGGTCGGTCAGCGCGAGGCGTGTCCGGGCGACCGGGCCCGCCACGCGGGGCGGCCGGGCCGGCGCCTCGATGTGCTCACCGAGCCACCGGCCGACCAGTCGCCGGTGCAGCGTGCCGAGCCCGCGGGCGCCCTGCAGCGCGACGGCGACGAACGGCAGGCCGAACACGGTGAGGGAGAGCAGCGTCCCCGCGTAGAGGACGGTCAGTGCGTAGGCCCCGCCGAGCAGGGCCGGCGGCAGTCCCGCGACGGCGAAGGCCCACTCACCGCCGCGGACCGACAGGAATCGCCGCTGCTCAGCCACGCGCGGCTCCGGGTCCCCGCAGGGCGGCGCGCTCGAACCGGGTGGCGCCGTGCCGAGGACGGCCGGCCCGCCGCCGTACTCAGTCACCGTCGGTGCCCGCCAGTTCCGTGGCCGGGCCGCGTACGGCCCAGAACCCCGTGGCCACGACGGCTGGGACGGTCAGCGCCGCGGCGCCCGTGCCGATCCACCAGCAGCCGGCCACCGGGAGGTGCGGCATCGGCGACCCGCTCACCGCCGTGCTGAACGCCGACGCGGCGGCGCCCGCGACGGCCGCGCCGAGCAGGACGCCCACCGCCGTGGTCAGCAGGGCCTCGGCGGTCAGCATGCGCAGCAGTTGCCCGCGGGTGGCTCCGGTCAGCCGCAGCAGCGCGCATTCACGGCGGCGTTCCGCGGTCACGGCGACCAGGGTGTTGACCGTCGAGACGGCGGCGAAGCAGACGAGCAGGGCGAGCTCTGTCCGGCGCAGCCAGACGTCCGTGTCGGACGTGACGCCGGACGCCGCTGTCCCGGCGGCGTGCTCCGCGGTACTTGTCATGATCAGCATGGTGCCCGACAGGCCCACGAGCAGTGCCACCGGGACCACTGCGGACGACAGCCGCCGGGCGTACCCCCGCAGGTTGGCGTCGGCCAGCCATCCAGCGGCGGGTGCCGTCGCCCGTAGCGGTGCGCCCAGCACGGCCGCGAGGACACGCGCCGCGAACGGTCCCGCCAGCGCGGTCGCGACCAGCAGCACCAGCGCGCCGAGCAGTGCCGCCTGGCCCGCCTCGTCGACCTGCCCGGCCGGCCGTGTCGCGGCCAGCCTCAGCAGGAAGCCGCCGCCCGTCAGTACGGCCAGCGCGGCGAGCAGACGCGG
>NZ_JAAGNI010000495.1 GCF_010550605.1 Streptomyces sp. SID9727 | reverse complement strand
GGACCCGGAGCAGGGCCTGGTGCGCCTCGTCGAGAGCATCGCGCTCGAACTGCGTTTGCTGATCAGCGCGTTGGGCAAGTACGACGTCGGCGCGCTGGGTCCCGAGGATCTGTGGTGGCCGGACGGCGGCTCCTCCGACGCCGGAGCGCCGCTGCCCGCCGACCCGGCGGCCACTGGAGCGCCGCGGTGAACGGGCGGCCGAGTTCCACCGC